>JBCCBY010000071.1:0-11828 GCA_039033795.1 Pseudomonadota bacterium
ACCTGGGGACAGGTTTTTCACGTGAATGAGGAGCAGGGACAAGGCTGCTGGCGTCACCCCCTCCACACGACCTGCCTGCCCCAACGTCGCCGGACGCGCTTGGGTCAGCTTTTCAGCCACCTCACTGGACAACCCCTTAAGGCTGCGAAAATCGAAATCTGCCGGAATTGCAAGGCCTTCTTCCCGGCGGAAGCTCGCCATATCGGCCTCTTGACGTGCCAAAAAGCCCGAATAGGTGGCATCAGCTTCCAATTTCGCACGGTCATCGGCGGTGAGGTCAAGCAGCTCATCGAACCGACCCTCAAGGTCGGAAAGGGTCACGCCGGGTAAGGCGAGAAGATCCAGAACAGACCGGCGCCGGCCGTCTTGCTTAATCGATAAACCCCATGTCGAGGCTTCATGGGGTGTCACCTGGGTGGAATCGGCCCACCGGCGAAGCTTGGTCCAACGCTGGTGTTTCACGTGAAACAGCGCGGCCCTGCCCTCACCCACAAGACCGGCGTCTATTCCCTTGGGCGTCAGTCGGTCATCGGCGTTATCGGCCCGCAGACTAAGCCTATACTCCGCACGGGACGTGAACATCCGATACGGCTCCGATACCCCGCGCGTCACCAGATCATCCACCAAAACACCGATGTAACCCTCGCTACGATCAATGGAGAAGGGCTGGCGCCCTGCAGTCAGCGCCGCATTGGCGCCCGCTATAAGACCCTGCGCGCCCGCCTCCTCGTAACCCGTGGTTCCATTAATTTGACCGGCCAAGAACAGGCCAGGCAAAAGGCGGAGCTCCAACCGGCGATCGAGGGCCCTTGGATCCACATAATCATACTCGATGGCATACCCGTGCTGAAGGATCTCGACATGGCTGAGGCCCCTAATTGTGCGCACAAACTGTTCTTGGACACGCGCGGGCAGGGACGTGGAGATTCCGTTCGGGTAAACGGTGGGATCATCAAGGCCCTCGGGCTCCAAGAATATCTGATGGCTCTCTTTGGCGGCAAACCTGACGATTTTGTCTTCGATCGACGGGCAATAGCGCGGCCCTTTGCCAGCGACCTGCCCGCCATAAACCGCCGATCGATGCAGATTGTCCTGGATGATCGCATGTGTTTGGGAGGAAGTCTCTGTTATTCCACAAGATATTTGCGGTACGGTGATCGAGCTGGTCAAAAAGGAAAAGGGCAGGGGATCCTTGTCCGCAGGCTGCATCTCCAACGCAGCCCAATCAATGGTTCGGCCATCTAGCCGCGCAGGCGTCCCCGTTTTCAGGCGCCCCATCGGCAAACCGAGCGCCTCCAATCGCTCTCCCAATGCATTGGCGGGTCTCTCGCCCTGCCGACCAGCTGGTGTTCTCTCCTCACCTCGGTGAATCATGCCGCGGAGAAACGTCCCGGATGTCAGCACCACCGAGTCAGCCTCGATCCGCTCCCCGCTTTCCAAAACCACGCCGACGCAACGTCCATTGTTCACGATCAGATCCGCAACGGCGCCCTCCACCACACGAAGGCCCGGTTGATCATCGATCAACCGCTGCATGGCTTGCCGATAAAGCGCTCGATCCGCCTGCGCGCGTGGGCCCCGGACGGCCGGACCCTTTGAGCGGTTGAGGAGGCGAAACTGTATACCCGCTTGATCGATGGCCCGGCCCATCAGTCCATCGAGCGCGTCGATCTCCCTCACCAAATGGCCCTTCCCGACCCCGCCAATGGCTGGATTGCACGACATCTCGCCAATCGTCGACGCCTTGTGCGTCACCAAAAGCGTGTCGGCGCCCATGCGCGCAGCGGCAGCAGCAGCCTCGCAGCCCGCATGCCCACCACCCACCACAACGACGCGTCGATCGAGGCTCTCGTGTTTCACGTGAAACGCCTATTTTCCAATACAAAAGGAGGAGAAGATATCATCAAGGATATCGTCGGGTGCAATGCGTCCCGTCAAGACCTCAAGATGCCGAGCAGCGGCGCGCAAGATCTCCGACAGCACCTCGGGCGCCGTGTCCCCGGCCTGAAATCGGCTGAGATCGTCGATCGCAGCCGTTAAAAGCGTCTGCTGACGTTTGGAGGGGGCGAGACCCGGCGCAGCGCGCTCGTCCAAGCGCTTTTTCAATCGCCGAAGAAGACGCTCGATTGTAGCGGAGTCAGTGGCAGAAACGGCGAGGGCGCCTTGGCGCGGTAAGGCGAGGACGCCTTGGCGCGGTGCGGCAAGGTCAGCCTTGGTCGCAAGATGAAGATCACCATCCTCGCCAAGCGCCGCCAGCCAATCCGCCACGGGCCCGCCATCCGATGGCCAGGCGAGCAGACGAAGATCGGCCAGGCGAGCCGCCTCCTCGGCACGCTTCACCCCCTCACCCTCAATAGATGAGGTGGTGGATTCCCTGATCCCGGCGGTGTCGATCAGCGTCACAAGATGGCCTCCGATCTCCAGGCGTTCGGTGATCGCATCCCGCGTTGTCCCGGCTTCGGGTGACACAATGGCCCGCTCTGATTCCACTATCTGATTGAAAAGAGTAGATTTTCCAGCATTTGGCGGGCCGATAATGGCAACGCGGAACCCCTCGCGCACGTGCCGCGCCTTGACGGCGCCCGCCATGGCGTCGGTCAGTGATGCCCGGACGCGCTCCACCGCGGGCAGCGCTTGCTCGGCAATACCGCCGGGCACGTCATGCTCATCGGGAAAGTCCACCGCCGCATCGAGCATCGCCATGGCCTCAACAAGGTCTTTACGCCATTGGTCGGCCAGACCCCGCAATTCACCCCGCATGTGGCGAAGCGCTTGCTTGTGTTGAAGTGTCGTTTCGGCTTCGAGAAGATCCCGTAATCCCTCAGTTTGCGTGAGATCTAACTTGCCTTGCGCAAAAGCCCGCATGGTAAAGGCGCCGGGCCCGGCGTGCTCCAACCCAAGCGCCAAAAGCGCCTCATCAAGCCGCGCTTCCACGGCCAATGACCCATGCAGGTGGAGCTCAACAACGTCTTCACCGGTAAAGCTGTGGGGCGCGGGAAACCAAAGGGCGAGGCCGTCATCGATCACGCCCCCTTGATCACGGACCGTGACCCGCCGCGCGTACCGGGGTTCACCCCGGCTGCCCGTGAGCGAAACAAGCGCCTCGCCCGCTTGGGGGCCGGACAATCGAAAGACGGCAACGCCGGCGCGCCCTGCACCGCTGGCCCGCGCAAAAATGGTGGAAGTGCTCAACCCTTACCAGCGGATTTCGTGGCTTGCTTGAACGCAGCTTGGAGAACATCGAGCGACTGCCCGCCCGTCGACATCGCCCGCTCCCAGAATCTGACCGGGTCCGACAGCGTGTCAATATTCTCCTTCACCCGCGCCGTCAGCGCGTCGGTCATCACCGCGTTCACGGCTGTCAGATCGGGCAAACCCATCAATGTTCGGGCTTCTTCTGGCGTGCAGTCGATGTTCACCGAGATTTTCATGAAGAGACGCAAACGCCGCCACCTGCCAAGTGTCAAGCGCCCAGATGCAGTCAGCGTCTTCGCGAGCGATCAAGCTGTTCGTGAACGCATGCGCCGCAGAACAGCCAGCAGCAACAAAAGGAGAGCCAAAAGTCCGGCAGAAAAGGCCAGGGCGAACTTCACTGGCGTCAGGACATCTTTCGCAACAAGCGCTGCCTCAAAACCAGAGAGTGCCAACGCTTGGGTGGTGTTCTCAAGAAGGTCAAACACGACGGCACCGAAGGCAGGGAGGATAAGCCAACGCCGCGGCGTCCCGCCAAACCGCCAAGCGATTCCAGCAAAAAGACCACCGTAAGCAAGGGGATAGGCAGTGTCATTGATCACCGTCCCCCAGAAATGGATTTGCTTTTGCTCAGGGGTCAACCCCTGGAGCAAAGCCAACGCATCATCGCCGTTCATCTGAAAATCGAGGAGCGCACCGCCCGTGGCCTCGAGCACAGGCTGAAACGAACGGCCCACCAAGAGCGTGGCGACAAAAAGCGCCACCAACACCCACGTTCTTGCGATGAAATTCAGCATGGCGCTCTCCCTCTGTGAGGTTTTAACGCCATCCAGCAGGTCCACGTCCAGCCGCTAGGTGTTCATCGAATCAAAGAAGTCTTTGTTGGTTTTCACCTGGCGAAGCTTATCGAGGAGGAAATCGATCGAGTCTTGCGGGTTCATCGGCGAAAGAATGCGGCGGAGAACGAATATTTTGGCCAGCTCGTCTTTCGGGATGAGACGGTCTTCATTCCGTGTTCCCGATTTGCCGATATCCATGGCTGGGAACACGCGCTTGTCTGCAACCTTCCGGTCAAGGACAACTTCGGAGTTACCGGTGCCTTTGAACTCTTCAAAGACGACCTCATCCATGCGGCTGCCTGTATCAATCAGTGCGGTGGCAATAATCGTCAGAGAGCCGCCTTCTTCAATGTTCCGTGCCGCACCGAAGAATCGTTTCGGCCGTTGGAGCGCGTTCGCGTCCACGCCGCCGGTCAACACCTTGCCAGAGCTGGGCACGGTTGCGTTATAGGCCCGGCCAAGCCGCGTGATCGAGTCGAGCAAGATCACCACATCCCGCCCGTGCTCGACCAGGCGTTTTGCCTTTTCAATTACCATTTCAGAGACTTGGACGTGACGTGTCGCTGGCTCATCAAAGGTTGAAGAGACCACTTCACCGCGTACGGAGCGCTGCATGTCGGTCACTTCTTCTGGGCGCTCATCAATCAACAAAACGATGAGGTAGCACTCTGGGTGGTTGGCGGTGATCGCATGCGCGATATTCTGCAAGAGGACGGTTTTACCGGTCCGGGGGGGCGCAACAATCAAAGACCGCTGCCCCTTCCCGATTGGCGCCACGATATCGATCACCCTGTTGGAGAGATCCTTCTTCTCTTTGAGGTCCATCGTTTCCTTAGAGACGACTTCCATTTTGAGGCGTTCATCAGGGTAGAGAGGGGTGAGGTTATCAAAATGGACCTTGAGCCGTGCCTTTTCGGGTTCTTCGAAATTGATCGTATCGAGGCTCGTCAGCGCAAAGTACCGCTCACCATCTTTGGGGCTGCGAATTTCGCCTGAGACCGTGTCGCCGGTCTTCAGCGTGAACTTCCTGATCATCTGCGGCGAGCAGTAGATATCGTCGGGGCCAGCCAAATAATTCGCATCCGCCGAACGCAGAAAGCCGAACCCGTCGGGCAGGATTTCAAGCACACCGGATCCTTTGATCTCGACCTCTTCATCTGCCAGCTCGCGCAAAATCGCGAACAGAAGGTCCTGCTTGCGGAGGGCGGAAGCGTTTTCCACGCCCACCGTCTCGGCGAAGCTCACAAGATCTTGCGGTGTTTTTTCCTTGAGCTCGTCAAGGGTGATGCGTTCGGGAAGCATAATGGGTCCAAGAATCGGGGCGACCAGGACGGCGCTATGGACGAAAAAGGGGAGATCAACGCACCGGGACCGGCGCTCAAAGGGAGCTAGGAGCGCAAAGCGCGTCCGTCAACTGTTGGGCCTTTTGGGCTCGCGCTTCCGCCCACACCATCGGGGGATGGCCAGCGATCAATCCTGCCTCTTGCGCACCAATCCTGTTCCCAGCTTCGGCAGGCAAGTGCTCTGAATTGGCTTGTTTCCGCGCGAGCTTCGAAGCGGTCAAGGCGCGCCATTCGCTATGCTTCACATGGCCAAAGGTTTGAGGATCACCATGAAAACGATGATCGCCAAAAGACCGAAGGGCACTTCGTTCATCAAGCGCCAGAATTTCTCCGTCCGGGGGCGCTGGCCAGCCGCGAATTTCTTTCTGCTGGAAGAATAAAACCCATGGACACCAGAAAGGGCAAGAACAGCGGCAAACTTGATCAAGAACCAGCCGTCATTGGCCCAGCCTGGCGCAATAGCGATCAGCAAGAGGCCAAACACCCATGTTGCGATCATCGCGGGGTTGATGATGCGTTTGAGCAAAAGATGCTGCGCATTAATGAGCATCTTCTCCGCTTCGCCGCCGTCCTCCGCGGCAAACTGGTAGACGAAAAGGCGCGGCAAATAGAGCATTCCCGCCATCCAGGCGATCACCGCCAAGACATGAAGGGCCTTGATCCAATTGTAAGCGGGCGCGAGCCAATCCATGGCCGTGCCTTAGAAGGAGCGAATGATTCTGACCAGCTCCGCCACATGCTCTGGCGGCGTTTCGGGGACGAAACCATGCCCGCAATTAAAGATATAAGGCCGATCAGCGAAGGTCTCGAGCAGAGTTTTTGCCGCACGCTCCATCGCATCACCCCCTTGGACAACCAAAAGCGGATCAAGGCCGCCTTGAAGCGCGGTGGCTGAGGTCAGCGCGTCCTTTGCCCAGCGCGGCGGCAAGGCATGGTCAATCGCCAGGCCATCGAATGCGTCCTGCGCTGCGGCCAGGGTATAAAGGGGCCCAGCCCCTTTAGGAAAATAGAGGATTGGAACATCGACAGCCTCGCGCACACGCCTTGCAATCTCCACCGAAGGGTCAAGGCACAAGCGGCGGAAAAGGTCTTCAGGCAGCCCGCCAGCCCAGCTGTCAAAGAGTTTGAGAGCATCCGCGCCCGCTTTTGCTTGGCCAATAAGATAGTCTGCGGTCGCATCCACCAAGATCGACATCAGCTGCTCGATCATAGCAGGATCGGCATAAACGAGACGGCGTGTGGCCGCTGGATCCTTGGTGCCTTGGCCATTGATCATATAGGTGGCAACGGTCCACGGGGCGCCGGCAAATCCTATAAGCGCTTTCTCCTTTGGAAGCGTAGCGCGAACGCGGCTTACCGTTTCAAAGACTGGCGCCAAGACGGTGTTGGCAGACGCCCGATCGAAACGCTCCATCAGCTCACGCGTCACGGTGGGCTCCAGAAGAGGGCCCTCACCAGCAACAAATCGAACGCCTTGTCCAAGGGCATGCGGGATCAGCAAAATATCGGCGAAAAGGATGGCTGCATCGACATCGAAACGCCGGATCGGCTGCAAGGTAACCTCGGCTGCGTCCTCAGGATGGAGGCAGAAGTCGACAAAGCTTGGGTGCTTGGCGCGCACAGCGCGGTATTCGGGCAGATAGCGCCCCGCTTGCCGCATGAACCATATCGGCGGGGTCCTCAGGCTTTGACCGCGAAGCACCGATGTGAAGGGTTTATCCCAACTGACCATAGGAATCCAAAATCTGAATCAGAGTCTATAGCCGGTGAAAACTGGGGAGAACCTTGGGATTAACCCTTTGTTCACACAATTCACACCGGTCCCCAAGGCTGAGGAAAAACGCTTTCCACGGGTGCTACCCATGGCCATACCTGGCAAGGTATTTCTTTCGAAAAGATACGCACGTCTCCGTGCCCATGCGAAGGGGGAAACCTTTTCAAGCTGGGATTTCCGGAAAATGTGCGGGAACAGAGGATGACTGGGAACACCAACGTCCTCTATGGCCCTACCCTCTTGGTTGTTAACAGCTGGTAAACGCATGGATCACGCGACACGGGCTCAGCGCCACTCGCCAAAATCGCGGACGTTCTTCCATGTCCATTTGGTGTCCGACTCAACGGGCGAGACCCTAAGCACGGTCCTCAAATCGGTGTCATCGCGGTTTCCCACGGCCAAACCGCTGGAGCATGTTGCCTCCCTGGTTCGCAGCAACGCGCAGCTTGATAAGGTGCTCGCTCGGATCGAGCAGGCACCGGGCCTTGTTATGTACACCGTGGTCGACCGGGCGATGCGGCGGCGGCTGGAGGTGAAATGCGCTGAGCTTCAAATCCCAGCGATTTCCGTCCTCGACCCCTTCCTCAACGCCTTCGCTGAGTATCTTGGCCTTGAGCAAACCGGGCAGGCTGGCGCGCAGCACGAACTTGACGAGGATTATTTTCGCCGCATCGGCGCGATTGACTACACCCTCGCCCATGATGACGGGCAGATGGCGTGGGATCTCGAAGGGGCGGATGTTGTCTTGGTCGGGGTGAGCCGCACGTCCAAAACACCCACCTGTATGTATCTGGCCAACAAAGGGATTCGCGCCGCGAATGTCCCTCTGGTGCCCGGCGTTCAACCCCCGTCCGAACTCGAAACGCTGCGCAAGCCAATGGTCGTGGGTCTGACGGCGAGCCCCGACCGTCTGACACAGATCCGGACATCGAGGTTGTCGAACCTTGATTCTGAGGACCGCGCGCAGAACTACACTGACGCCAAGGCTGTGCGGGACGAGGTGACCAAAGCGAAGCGGTATTTTGTCAAAAATGAATGGCCAATGATTGATGTGACCAAACGCTCCGTCGAAGAAACGGCAGCTAAAATTCTCACTCTTCTTTCAATCCGGCGGGGAGGCGAGGGATGATGCCCATTGTTTTAGCGTCAGGAAGCGCTTCCCGCCGCGCCATCTTGGAGGGGGCGGGGATTCCGATCACGATTGAGCGGCCCAGGGTGGATGAAGATGCGCTTAAACCTGGATTTGCCGATTTAGCACCGCGCGCGCTTGCGCTTGCTTTGGCCAAAGCCAAGGCCCTGTCGGTCAGTGTTCCTGGCGCCCTGGTGATCGGCGCTGACCAAGTCATGGAGTTCGATGGCTTCGCCTTTGATAAGCCCAAAACCCAGGAGGAACTGAAAGAGCGGCTGGCGGCGATGGCAGGCCGCCCGCATCATTTGCGCGGCGGTGTCGTTATTCACCGCGAGGGCGATATTATCGAGACCATCCAAGAGAGTTCGACACTCACCATGCGCGACTTATCGATTGATGAGATTGCGCGCTATGTTGATGCTGCTGGAGAGGATGTTCTTGCCACCGTGGGCGGCTATGCCCTTGAGGGGTTAGGCTCCCGTCTTTTCTCCAAAATCGAGGGCGATTTTTTCTCGATCCTCGGGCTTCCTCTTTTTCCTGTTCTGGCGTGTTTGCGCCGCGAGGGAGCAATAACCTGGTGATCAAAGCCGGTGTCATTGGCCATCCGATCAGCCACTCGCTGTCCCCGCGGATCCACAACCAGTGGTTTGACGATGTCGGGATCGAAGGCGCGTACCAAGCCATCGATGCGGCACCCCAGGCGTTCGAGGCAGCGGTTTATGGGTTGGTCGAGCAGGGCTGGGCCGGCTTGAACGTCACGATTCCCCATAAGATCGCCGCCCTAGAGATCGCCTTGGAGCGATCGCCAACCGCGGAAGCGGTTGGGGCCGCTAATTTGCTAACCTTCGCTGGCGGCGATGTTTATGCCGACAACACAGATGTTTTCGGATTCGAAAGGAGTCTTGAAGAGATTGGTGTTTCAGCGTCGGTGGAGCATGCTGTCGTGCTCGGCGCTGGCGGGGCAGCGGCGGCTGTTCTTTATGCTCTTCGCAACTCTGCCCGGGTGACACTCTTGAACCGGACCCGCGAGCGGGCTGATGCGCTGGCCAGCCGGTTTCCTCATGTCGAGGCGCGCGATTGGCGCGAGCGGGACGCCCTTGTCGCGCAAGCACCAGATGTGCTCGTGAACACCACAAGCCTGGGGATGACAGGGCAGCCCGACCTGGAGCTTGCGTTCGGTGACGCAGTCCCCGCAGCGGCCGTCGATATTGTTTACGGCAAAGAGCCGACGCCCTTTCTTCGCATGGCCAAGGCGGCGGGCGTCGAGAAGCGGATGGATGGCTTGGGCATGCTGGTCTTTCAAGCAGCGCCAAGTTTTGAGGCCTGGACCGGCTGCTTTCCCGATGCTGATCGCACCTTGGCAGAGGTGAGGTCCAGCTTGTGAAAATGCTTGGGCTGACCGGTTCCATCGGCATGGGGAAGAGCACAACCGCAAAGCTCTTCGCGGAGGAGGGCATTCCCGTGTGGGACGCTGATGCTGCCGTTCACCGTCTTTATGCGCCTGGCGGCAAGGCGGTGGAGCATGTCCTGAAGCATTTCCCGGGGGTTGGCAGCATTGAGACTGGGATCGACCGCACCAAGCTTGCCGAAGCAACAATCGGCCATGCGGAGGCGCTCGGCCATCTTGAGGCGGTGGTTCATCCGCTGGTTCGTGAAGACCAGGCCGCTTTCGTCGAAAGCCAACAGAAAGCCGGCGCCGATATCGTGATCTTCGACATCCCACTCTTGGCAGAAAGCGGCATGGCCCCGCTGTTCCATGCGGTGATTGTGGTCACGGCTGATCCTGCGGTTCGGCGCGAGCGTGTTCTTCGGCGCCCTGGCATGACCGTCGCCAAACTCGACGGTATTCTTGCGCGCCAAGCTTCGGAGGAAGACCGGCTTGCTTTGGCGAATTATGTTGTGCGGACCGATGGCGGGGTGGAGCCGGCAAGGGCGCGCGTTCGGGAAATCTTGCACGAACTCAGGGCATCATAGCCGGTCGACATCATCATCAAATCGGCGTCACTTGGGCCTATGGGACGTGTGATCATTTTTGATACCGAAACGACCGGACTTTCCCCTGACGATGGTCATCGTTTGGTCGAGCTTGGCGCGATCGAAATGATCGATGGTGTTCTCAGCGGCGAGACCTTCCATGTCTATGTGAACCCTGAACGGGACATGCCGGACGACGCCTACAGGATTCACAAGATTTCCGACGCCATGCTGCGCGATAAGCCCCTGTTTTCTGATCCGGCGGTGGGTCCAGCCTTCGCTGAATTTGTCGTTGGGGCGGAGTTGGTGGCCCATAACGCGCCGTTTGATATGCGGTTTATCAATTGGGAGATGGAGAACGCTGGTCTTCCGCGGCTGAAGAACCGCGTGACCGACACCGTTCCCATGGCCCGCAAAATGTTCCCTGGCGCGCCGGCATCCCTTGATGCGTTGTGCAGCCGATTTGGCATCAGCAAAGATGAGCGGGAGCAAAAGGGGCATGGGGCGCTCCTCGACTCTGAGCTTCTTGCACGGGTCTATATTGAGCTCACCGGAGGGTCCCAAGGCGGCCTTTCCTTTTCCCCAACATCCGATCCTAGAACGGGTTCAGCAGCCCAGTCCGCACCCTCACAACAAAGGCCAAAGCCGCTTATGTCGCTTGTTACCGATCAGGAAAAAGCGGCCCATCGCGCTTTTTTGGAGGGACTGGGCGAACCCCTCTGGCTGAAGGAAGTCGGCGGCTAAGCCCCGCCAGGCGGATCGACCTTCAAGATACCGTGGTCCCGGCGATCCTGGAGGACGCGCATCACAACTTCTGCGTTCACCTCTTTGGATTCCGATGCGAACGCATAGACCATGGCTGTGTCGGCGACGATGTTGATCTGCCGCGGTATTCCGCCCGACGCTTCGAAGATCCGATCAATTGCTCCGGGCGTGAAGATTTCAGACCGCGCGCCCGCTAGGCTTAGTCTTGAGGCGATATAGTCGGCGGATTCTTGCAGGCTGAACGCGCGGAGGTGGTAGTGGGCGACCACGCGCTGCCGGAATTGTGCAAGCTGGGGCATGTTTAAAAGGGCACCCAGCTCAGGCTGGCCAAAGAGCACCAATTGGAGAACGGGGCGTCCGCCCGATTGTCGCTCGGCCAGCACCCTCACCCGTTCGAGAAGGCGCGGCTCGATCAGCTGGGCTTCATCGATAAAGAGAACAGCCTTGCGCCCCGCGCTTCTGTTTTGGCCCAGAAACTTATCGAGGTGGGCAAGAGACTGGTTGGCCGATGTTGCTTTCGATTCGATACCGAAACCATAGAGGATCCACGTGGCAACGTCGTTTTCGTAACCGATATCGCCGGTCAACGCGCCGAAGCGATTTCCGTCTTTGTGGCGCCGTGCCAAATCGTGGAGCAGGGTGGTCTTCCCGCTGCCGATTTCGCCTGTGATGACGACCGTTCCATTGCCTGAGGTCAGGCCATAGGCGAGCATGGTGCGTGCCATCTTGTGACCATCGGACCAGAACAGCATGTCCGGTTCGGGATGCGTGGCAAACGGTTTGCGCTTCAGCCGGAAATGCTTTTCGTACAT
>JBCCBY010000072.1:0-11693 GCA_039033795.1 Pseudomonadota bacterium
CAGCACCTTTGGTGACCGGCGCGATCTCGCTTCTTCATGATCGCTGGCCATGGCTTCAAGATCATGCGGATGTGACCACACAGATCATTCTGGAGACTGCCCAAGAACTTGGCGATCCTGGTGTTGATGAAGTGTACGGCCATGGCCTCCTCGATGTCCAAGCGTCGCAGTCCCCGCTTGACTGGGGCAGTCTCGAGGTCTGGTTGAACGTGGGCGGTGGCTCCACTAACCTCACGACAACCCAGCTGGCAGCAGCAGCTGTTGATCAGGGCACCCTCAATCTTTGGGAAGCGCAGGGCGCGAATATCTATGCGTTTGAGTCGATCGGCAACACGCACCGCGATTTCTACGTACCGTTGAGCTCTCTTCTTGATGGCCAATCAATGACCGTCAACAGCAACACTGAGCGTTTCCAGCGGCACACAGAACAACGCCTTTTGGATTGGGCGTCATCGCAGCCCGCACCCGTTCCCACCACAACAACTTCGAGCATTGCTGGCGACGACAAGTTTTCGCTCGTGTCAGGAGGAAAGGGTTGGACGCTCTCCTTCTCGCCCGGCGATAACGTGAACAGCTGGGGTGCGATGCATTTCGAAGCCACCAATGGTTCGCTGTCCGTGGTTAGCGGTCAGGGCGGCGGTGCCCAGTACTTCAGTGCCCTTGGCGGTTTCGATCAACTGAAGGATTATGACCCCAACTTTGGCGGCGCAAACCCTATGCTTGGTCTGGCGACCGGCGGTAGTTTTAACCGCGTGTCCTTGGCGATGCCGAGGGCGATGCGGTTGAGTTTTGGCGCAACGAACACATCGAATGACCAGCGGGTGCAAGATGTTTTCACGGGCGAATACCTGGTCGAAGACTCTGTTTTGGGAAGCAGAGATGCATCAGCTGTCTTTGCTGAGCTGGCGTTCTACAACACCGACAAACTCAACCTGGGTTTTGGATACACCCATCTTCATGAGGACGATGGCGTGCTCGGTGCACAAGGCGCTGGCCTTCTCACCATGGATGGCGGAAGCCGGACCGACTCCCTGACATTGCGTGCAAATTATCGCTTAACGAGCCGCCTCTCCTTATCGGCGTCCATGACCGGCGCAACGACTCGCGGTACGGGCCTAGAAAACAGCCCACTGACGGTGGCAGAAGAGGGCTTGCGGGCAACCGCGTTCCAACTGAACGCAACTTACCGCACACTGTTTAAAGATACGGACCGCCTTACCCTTTCCTTGGCGCAACCGCTTCATATCGAAGACGGATCATTGGCTTTCACATCCATTCAGGTCATCGATCGCGAGACGGGTGAAATTGGGGAAGTCACCGAGAACTGGGATCTGGCGACCGGCGGACGGCACTTCGCCTATGAGGCCGAGTACGCGATGTCTTTCAACGAAGGAATGATGAGCATTGGCGCCTTCACGCGCTATGATCAGGACGATGTGGATGTTCAAGGTACGTATGATGCCTTTTCCGTCGGCACTCGTTTTTCGATGACATACTAACTGGGCGAGCAGGGAGATCATGATGATCATACATCTTGCCCGAACCGCTCGCTTGGGTTTGTCGTCGACATTCGTTGCCGCGATCGCGTTGATCGCGCTTGTTGGCACTCCATCAGGTGTTGAGGCCAAAGACCTCCGGTCCATGGAACCGGTGTCTGAAAAATCGGTAGAGGGTGCGTTTGATACGCTCGTTGAAACGGCGCGAGCACAAATGATGAAAGCGCCAGCGGATGCTTATGCCGCAGCTCTGGGTGCAGAGGAATTGGCAAACGCAATGCCGGCTGAGCGCCGGACCGTGGCCCGGGCGACGGCGCTTTGGCTCAAGGCTGAATCCGCACTGCGCAGCGGTAAACCTGAAGAGGGTGCTGGCGCGGCCTCCGCAGCAGCGGCGATCATGGAGACGGTCGAAGGCGAGGATGCGTTGCGTGCGGATGTACTTTTGATCAATGGCCGGATCGCGAGTCGCCTTGCGGACGTTAAGCTAGCGGTGAACTCCTTCTTTGCTGCCCATGCATTGTTCGTTGACATTGGGGATGCGCGAAAAGAATCCATAACGCTTCAAGCACTTGGATCGATCTATAACGACGCTGAATCGTACAGCAAAGCGCTTGAATATTATCAGCGTGCTTCTGATATATATCAAGGCGACGACATCGTTGTCCTCTCGATCAACAACAATGTCGGCAACATTCTTCGTGAAACCGGAGACTTTGCTGGTGCGCGGGCTGGCTTCGAGAAGGCCTTCACCATCGCCGAGGCCATGCAGAGCCCTGTTCTGATGGGCCGTATTCTGACCAACCGTGCTGAACTCGAGGTGGAAGCGCAAAACCTGGACGCTGCGACGTTCTACGCCAACGTTGCGCGTCAGCACCTCTCCATCGGCGATGGGGCGCCTTGGCTTCGGTTCGTCAGCGGTGTTGATGCCGATGTCGCCTACCAGCAGGGCGATCTTGACCGTGCTCAGCGAGCGATCGAGCAGGGGTTCGCCGGTATGGACTTGAGCACCACGTCGATGTCTTTTGAGCACATGCATGCAACGGCTGCGGATATTTACTCCTCCTTGAAAGACTGGGAGACCGCGTATCGACATCAAAGCAGCTTTAAGCGTCTTTCTGATGAAGCAAAATCGGTTGCAGCGTCATCGAACCTCGCACTGCTCGGTGCGCGTTTTCAGTTTGCTGAACAGCAGTTAAACATTGAACGGTTGCGGAACGAGCAGTTGGAAAGCGATCGTGCGCTGATCGATGCACGTCAACGCGACCAATTACAGAAAATGGTCATTGCTGCTGGCGGTGTGGTTGTTCTGTTTGCGTTCTTAATAGCCGTGGGTGTTCTGAGCCACAATCGTCGGATGGCAAAGATGAACACCGATCTTGCCACCCATGTGGAACGATTAGGTGAAGAAATCGAACGGCGCGAGCTTGTCGAAGCGGACCTCATTGAGGCGAAGGAGCGCGCGGAAGATGCGGATCGGATGAAGTCGAACTTCCTCGCGACGATGAGCCATGAGCTTCGCACACCGATGAATGGCATCCTTGGTTTCACTGATGTGCTTTTGGCGGGTGAACTGACCAAAGAGCAACGTGAGCAGATCGAGATTATCGACCAGTCGGCTGGTGCGCTCCTGACCCTGATCAACGATATCCTCGACTTATCGCAGCTTGAGGCAGGCAAGTTCAAACTCCGCAGCGCCATGTTCAACCTTCGGGTCGTGGCGGAACACGCGGTCAAACTTCTTCGTGCAAAGGCGCAAGAGAAGAACCTCAACCTCATCGTTCACATTGATCCTGTGCTTCCGACCCATGTTCACGGCGATGAAGATCGGATTCGTCAGATCCTGATCAATCTGATCGGCAACGCGGTCAAGTTCACCGAAAGCGGCGGAGTTGCCGTTCGTGTTCAGCCGTCGGAAGAGACGGGTGAAATCGAGTTTGTGGTCGAAGACTCTGGCATTGGGATCGCTGAGGAGAAAGTTCAGCTGCTGTTCCAACGCTTCTCGCAAGTGGACGAAGGGGCAACCCGTCAGTACCAAGGATCGGGCTTAGGTCTTGCGATCTGCAAAGAGCTTGTGACCGCCATGGAGGGTGAGATCGGTTGCCAGTCAGAGCTAGGCGAGGGCAGCACGTTCCGGTTCTCTATTCCGTTATCTGAACGTCAAGGTGCAGCGGTTCCTCTCAATCCACAAAGCGTCACCTATGTGAACAAGCCGCGGGTTGTTCTCGTTGACGATGAAGCGATCCAACGCCGCGCCGTTGCTGACATGATCGAAAGCTTGGGCGCCCAAGCCATCTCTTTTGACAGCAAAGCAGCTGCCTTTGATGGCATGAAACTGCTCGCCGAACGGGGCGATGTGGTCGCGGCCCTTTTGGTCAACGGCACCAGCACAGAAATCAATGCCAATGAGTTCGTTCGTGGTCTTGAACGCAATCAGTTGATCGCCAAGGGCAGGACGGCCATTTTTGCTGGCATGGCATCTTCTGATCATGCGGATGGAATTCTGACGATCGACCAGCCCCTGACGCTGACGTCATTCGAGCGTACACTGACGAACATTTTCAAAGCAGACGTTGCGTCTCTTGATGCGAAGAACCAGACGATCACGCCAGCAAAGCGCAACAACGTGATTTCTATTGCGAGTGCCAAATCGGACAAGCCGGTTTTGATTGTCGACGACGTCCTCGCCAACCGTAAACTGCTCGAATGTCTCTTGCAGAAGATCGGAGTCAAGACAGTCAGTGCAGCAAATGGCCTTGAGGCTGTTGAATTGGCGAGTGTCCAAGAGTTTGGCGCTATTTTGATGGATGTTTACATGCCGGTGTTGGGTGGAACCGATGCGACAAGTCGAATTCGGAACGCCGATGGCCCGAACACAATGACACCGATCTTTGCACTGACGGCAGGTATCAGTGAAGAGGAAACCAAAGCGGTAGAAGTCGCCGGTATGGATGGTCTGCTGACGAAACCGGTCCAGGTCGAACTCCTTCATGCAACAGTGCTCAAAGCCATTGACGGAGAGAGAAAAACGACGTCGGTGCAGGACCAAGCGAGCTTGGTCGAGACACTCTAAAGCGCTCGTGTGATATGGCCGCTGGCATGCCGGCCCCGTTGCGCTAAGTCGACCCCAACCAAAGGGGACGGCTATGGCGATCACATCACTGGCGGGCAAGACCGCTTTTATCACCGGCGGTGCCAAGGGCATCGGGTTTGGCCTTGCCAAGGCAATGGTGGGGCAGGGGGCGAATGTGATGCTCGCCGATATCGAGATGGATGCCTTGTCCGTTGCGCAAGAGGCGCTGGGCGATCAAGCCGATGTTGTGCTTTGCGATGTTGCCGATGCCGAAGCGGTCAAAGCGGCAGCCGAAAAAACCGTCGAACGATTTGGTCACGTCCACATTCTGGTCAACAACGCGGGTGTTGGCGCGGGCGGAGCACCTGGCGAAACCTCGCTCGATGATTGGCGCTGGGTGGTGGATATCAATCTCATGGGCGTTGTTTATGGCGTTGAAACATTTGTGCCGCTGATCAAATCCCATGGTGAGGGCGGCTATATCATCAACACCGCATCGATGGCCGGTCATGCCACGGGGGCAGGGACAGGCGCCCATTACAACGCGACAAAATTTGCCGTGGTCGGATATTCAGAAACGCTGCGCTTAGAACTTGCTGAGCACAATATTGGGTGCAGCGTTCTTTGTCCTGCTTGGGTCGCAACAGACATCCACAAGAGTGGTTTTGGTGCACCATCGTCAGCTGATATCGATTTGGAAGCGGCCATGCAGTCCGCGCAGTTCAAGCAGATGGAGGCGGTCATCGGTGGTGGTTTGTCGCCTGATCTTGTTGCAGAGTGGGCTCTGGAATGCATGATATCTGAACGTCTTTATATCTTTACGCACCCGGAGTTTATTGGTGGTATTAAGCAGCGGATGTCGCACCTGCTTGGTGATTATCAGGCCTGTGCCGATGATCCCCGGTTCCAGTAAGGCTTCTGAAAACGCCACGGGTTGATAGGGCCGGGGCAACAGTCTTGGCGCAGGCTCAGTCCACTGGCAGTCCTTTGATAGCTCAGCACATTATTCCTTCACTCAATAGGGCTATGGTTTTGGTTGCAAGAGGCGACTGGAGCGCCGCGTGAAGCCATGCAAAGATGAATGAACGCGATGCACCAAAGGCCTCTGGCGTCAAAAAGGCAGACCAGTTTTGCCGCTGACTGGCGAATTGCCGCGGGAGAGGGTTGCATATTGTGGGCTCTGGGACGACCAAATTGACCGAGAGCAGGGGGGAACGCGTCAAGGACGCCGCGCACCTTCCCGCGCTCGATGGCTTGCGAGCGCTGAGCATCCTTGCGGTGCTTGCGTGCCACATGTTGCCCCTGGGTCCTGCGGAGTGGAAAGGCAACGCCACTGCTGGCTATATGGGCATGAGCGTGTTCTTTGCCTTATCCGGTTTCTTGATCACGCGGTTTTTGTGGGACACTGACGATATTGGCCAGTTTTTCGTTCGGCGTATCGCGCGCATCGTACCACTGGTGCTTATCGTTTCAATCTTGTACGGATTATTTCTAGAAGGACGCCCTGATACCGTCCTTGCCATCAATCTCTATGTTTTGAACTATTGGCACGAAGCCATCGTTCCGTCCGTAAGCCCCCTATGGTCATTGAGCATTGAGATGCAGTTCTATATTGTGATCGGCTTGTCCGTCCTGGCGTTCAAGCGGCGCGGGTTTTGGGTCATCCCCTTGGCCGCACTCACGGTGACTTTGCTCCGCATTTCGACGGGGACATTTGGCTCGATCGTGACTCATTTACGGGTTGACGAAATCCTAGCGGGTTCATTGCTGGCGCTTTTTTGGCTCCATCGCGATCAGGGCCAGGTGAAACGGGTTTGGACTTATTTGCCGAAGCTCTTTTGGGTTCTTTTGGTGCTATGGGCGCTGGCGTGCTGGCCACCGTCATCGGCGTGGGGTTATTTGAGGCCGTACCTGTCTGCTCTCTTGATTGGTTCGGTGCTTGCCATGAACGGTGGTTGGCAAACGAGTGTGCTGTCTTGGGGTTCATTGCGCTACGTTGCAGCGATTTCGTTTGCGCTTTACGTGTGGCATTCGCCCTTTAGGCACGGATGGTTCGATGAAGGCTCTGGTTTTGAGGTCTACCTCATCAAGCGCCCAATCGCATTTGTTTGCATATTCGCCTTGGCTCATCTTTCTACGTACTATTTAGAGAAGCCGTTGATAAAAGTGGCAAAAAATTGGGGGAAAGCCAAAAACCATTAGTCTAAAGAACACTTGTTCGTGGTGGCGATAAGACACAAGAAGCCTATGTTTGAATCAAGTTGCTATATCATTGGTGCCCAAAAAGCGGGGACCACATTCCTGGCGTCTTTGCTGGATCAAAGCCCTGATATCTGCGTGTCAGACGACAAGGAGCCGCAGTTCTTCACGCTGCATTATGATCGCGGATTTGATTGGTACAGGTCTTTATATTCTGCTCCAGAAAAGGTGCTGGTGGAAGCATCGACGACGTATTCTGTGATAAGGCCGAAAGAAACGCATCCATCCTATCGTGGGCAACATGTTGGTTTGTCGCCCGAGGCAATCTCGCTCATGAAGAAGGCATCACCGCGGGCAAGGATCATTTATCTGCTACGTCACCCAGTTGATCGGAGCTATTCCGCAATCCTGCATCGGCAACGGTTTAGTGAGGTCCGTCACTCCATTATCGATGAGTATAAGGCCGACCCGATGATCATGCTGGGAAGCAGCTATTCCTCCCAGATTGAACGTTATTTGGATGAATTCCCCGAACAGCGAATTCTCTATATTTCATCGCAAGATCTTTTTACGGATCATTTATCTTGTGTGAACAGATGCCTTGAATTTCTCGGAATTGCCAAGCTCGCCGAATTGGAGGTCCGTGAAGCAAGCAAGCATGAGGGTTACATCGCCAACGCATTTTATCAGAAAATCAATGATCTCAAGCCAATTCCCCAGCTTCGAAATGCCTTGCGGGAATATTCAAGCAAGTCATCGGTCCTAAATGGATTGAGGACGGGTCTTAAACAACGCTTCACGACTCCAGCACCAAAAATCACGGAAGCAGAAAGAGCATTCTTGCTTGACGAGTTTCGTGATGAAATCGTTCGGATCAAGACGATGACGGGTATCGACTTTTCTTAAACTGTTCGCCGTGTTGATCACCACCGAAAGGTCAAAGCGGGTGATCTTTGCTTGATCACCACGCTTTATCGTTGGCTTATGTCGACGACGGTTTCAGCTGCCATCGCCATCCAACGATAACACCTCCAAGGAGGATAAAGGGCCCGCCGATAGCGATAAGCATAAGCATGGCATCGATCCGTGCAGCGAACAAAATATTGTCCACCCGCCCCGTTTTCCAAAACACCCATTCGCTAGCGAGTTGGGAGGCGAGAAAACTGCTTCCGGTTTCCAAAACCACGATACCATCTCCCGTGTTCGGATCGAGACGTGCAGCGGTGTTGATAGCGGGACCATTGCTGCCATCATGACCAAGAATAAACTGTCCATGATCATTAGGGGTATAAAGAATAACACCCAAACCCCATATATCGGCACCAAACTGTCTCGCGTGGGGTGTACCGATGAGAGCGATGCTCTCCTCTGACAGAACCGATTGCCCACCATTGGGTCCTTGTGCTTGGATAAAGACGGCGAGGTCGCTTGCGGTGGTAAAGAGGGACGTGGCGGCAAGGGCTGTGTACCATTTAAAGGGTTCGGTTTGACCAACGAGATCAAAGTTCGCCGCCAGCCCGAGCGCAAGAGCCTCTTGATGATCGAACGTGGTTCTTTCCATGCCAAGAGGCACAAAGATCCGTTCGGACATAAATGCTGAGAAGCTTTGGCCTGACACCTCTTCGATAAGCAATTGAAGGAGAGTGTATCCGCCTCCTGAATATTGCCATTGACTTCCCGGTTCATGGCCAAGCTTGACGACGCCGCTGTTCCCTGGGGACGCATCAAGCGCTTGAGAGAGTGATGCTTCCAGTGTTTGAACGTCAGCTTGGTCGTCAAATCCGTCATAGCCTAGCCCGTCATCGAGACCCGCCATATGGCTCAACAGACGGCGGACAGTGACGCCGTCAGTGTTGAACTCACTTGTTGGGAGGGCCCAACGCGTCACATAGTCAGAGATCGGTGCATCCAAGTCGATCGACCCATCATCTACCAAACTCATCACGCCCCAGGCGGTCAACCATTTACCCAACGAAGCGACTTGGTACACCGAACGTCCGTCAACGGTGTCACCTGAGGAAAAATTGAATTCCCCGCTGACCTCGCCATTTTCAATCAAGACGAAGCTTAAATTGCCAACGTGCTCAGATTCCACGATCTCTTGCGCTGCCTCCACAAAGGAAACTGGCGAAGCCGTTGTTGCGATGGGTGACTTATCCCATCCTTCGCTCACGCCAACGAACACCAACACAGTCCAAAGACCGAGGGTGATCAGTGTGGCGATGGCGGTGATCCCAATTTTTTTCATATCAGTCTACTTATTGGTTAATTGGATCCCAGGTTCATGGTCTGGGTTATTCAGTGTCATTCTGATGACCGTCTCCACCTATCAAGCCGCGTCGCTCCATGTGCCGGATGCTGCAACTCGTTGGGCATAGTCCGAAAAGTCCTTAGGCGGCCTTCCTAGAGCCTTGAAAACACCATCAGTAAGGTGAGCATTACGGCCATCGAGGACAGTGGTGAAGAGGTAATCGAGCAACCATACCATCTCTTGCGGTGCGCCAGATTCTTCAATTTCCTTGATAAAGGCGAAATGAGGAATAGCCGTGAAGGTCACATCGCGCTGTAACGCCGAGGCAATATCCATTGCGGCATCGTGAAACGACATCAGCCGCGGGCCGGTCACTTCATAGACTTGCTGCGTATGCCCCGGTTCTGTCAGTGCTGCCGCCACAACATCGGCGACGTCATTGGCATCGACGAAAGGCTCGAGAACACCTGCATCAGGCAAGGTGATCTTTCCGGCCAACACCATATCGAGGAATGCGCCTTCAGAGAAGTTCTGGAAAAACCAGCTTGCACGAACGATCGTCCAATCAATACCTGTATGCTGAACAATTCGCTCGCAAGCCTGTGCTTCTGCTTCACCCCGACCCGAGAGAAGAACGAGGTGTTGCACCCCAGCTTGTTTGGCCTTTTGACACAACGTGCCGATCAAATCGGTTGATCCGGGAACCGCGAGATCCGGGGCAAAGGTGATGTAAGCGGCATTCACACCTTCAAGACACCGGTCCCATCCCTCTTCGTTTTGCCAATCGAACGCCGGCGAAGCGGTTCGCGATCCTATCCTCACATCGACACCTTTGTCCTGAAGCCTTGCGGCAACACGCCGTCCTGTTTTGCCCGTGCCCCCGACAACCAAGACAGGGCCTTTTTCTTCGACGTCCACACCGTTTTTCATCATCATCTCCCGTTGGGTTTTCGCTTGGGGAGGAGATAAGGATCGCGGCGGGCCTTGGATTGTCGCGACGCGCCATAGCTTTGACCGCTCGCGCCAAAAGGCATTATTCCCTCCCTCGGAACGATCCAGGTGTCGTGCCAGCCCACCGTTTGAACGCGCGGGTAAAGGCGCTTTGATCAGAGAACCCGGTAAGAAACGCGATCTCTGCTAAAGAATAATCCGTGTTGCGTAAGAACTGTTCGGCAAGTTCTCGGCGCGCCAGATCGACCAAGTCTTGATAAGCCTGGCCGCGATCCGCGAGACGTCTTTGCAGCGTTCGGCCGCTCATTCCAAGTCTCGTGGCAATATCGCTGACGGTGGGAACACCTTCACTCAATGATTGAGCAATGTGCAGACGCACACGTTGATCCAGGGTGTCATCGTCGGTGAAACGGGCAAGCTCCGATTCCATGTGCGTGTCGAAGAAACGGGAAATCGTTGCATCACCCAATCGGTTCGGCGTTTCCAAGAGCGACCTCGACATCTCAAGGGCATCCTTGTCTGAACCGAAAAACACCGGGGCGCCGAAAAACGATTCGTGAGCAGATGGATCAGACGGACCCTTGTGCTTGAAATGAACCGATACCGGATGAAAAGGTTGGGTGCAGACCTCGCGGCAGATGGTTGCGATCGCGACAATTGTTTGTTCGTTGGAGATACGGAGGCCCAAGCTGCGTTCACCCTCGCGGTTCAGCACCATAAACACGCGTCCGTTTTCTCTTCGTACCTCGTAGATCGAAACGCTGGTCAGAACGCGGCCATAGCGAACGGCACGTTCGAGGGAACCTTGCAAATCGACAGCCGACTTCCACGCCAAACCAAAGGCACCATAATCGTCGCAGCGCATCAAGGCACCAACGCGAAGGGGCAGCGATGCACTGTCTTTGTCCTCACGCATCGCGCGTTCGCACAATCCGTAGTAGTCCGTGTCATGGATCATCAACTTAGGATCAACCCCGGCGTCCGGGTCCACACCCACGGACAGAAAAAGCTCACGCCGTCGCGACGACCCTGGTGGGTCCATTGCTGTGGCCGCCTCCACCACTTTGTGCACGAACAGTGTCGATATTTCGCCCATGACCCAACTCTAACGCCGGAGACGCCGCTAATGAATGTCTTTATGCCGTTGATCGCAACTGTTCGAGCGATGGCGGGAAGGGCGACGCCGCTGATTTTACAACCCCCGAAAATCCATAGGTTTAGTGCCCACCGCGAAGAAGATCATCGAAGAGTGTCAAGATTGGGTCAGCTTTGCCGCTGAGCGCATCGGTCTCAGTGTCCGGAGCAAAGAGTTCCCTCAAGTCGATGTGATAGGCGTCGCACAAAAGGCGAAGACCATTGACGCCGGCCCTTATATCTCCTCGCTCAATCTTTTGGAGCGTCGCGTGCGACATACCTGTGCAAACAAGCACATCGGCAAGCGAAAGTCCGCGCATCATTCGTGCAAGACGAAGTCGCGCGCCGACGACGAGATCAACCGAGGTTGGCTCCAGACTTGATGAATATGACTCAAGCCTAAAATTATTTTGGAAGTTCAATGCTCTATGTCCTGTATTTATTTTTCTGATCAGAGCGCCACTTTAAAGCTCGGGTTACCAAAATGCATGTCAGCTTAATAGCTGTTGATGAAGCCCACTGTATATCGCATTGGGGGTATGATTTCAGACCTTCCTATTTGCGTATTGCTGACATCCGTAACCTATTAGCC
>JBCCBY010000073.1:0-11528 GCA_039033795.1 Pseudomonadota bacterium
ACCTTTAAACCCACCCTACTCGCGCGCGATGTAATTTCCGTGCAAGGACCTGATTCCACCGCGCTTCTCGATACCGTCTTGGCGTCGACAGTGTCGGGTGCCAGGCCCGGAGAGATTCGCTTCAATTGTCTGCTCACACCGCAGGGCAAAGTCGTCGATACGATGTTCTTGCACCGGTTGAGCAACGGTTACGTCATCGATTGTTTTGCGGGTCGCGGGCAGCACCTGGTCAAATCACTGAATTCGTATCGCATGCGGGCCAAAGTCTCATTTGAGAAAGTGCCCGGCGGGGTGTTTGTCGGACCGGCCGACGAAGCGCCTGAGAACGCCAGCGACGATCCACGCCTTGAGGGTCTTGGTAAACGTTGGTTTGAGCTGGGGCCGATGGTCAGTGGACCGAAGAGTCCAAGTTACTTCATGATGCTGCGCAAGCTCGGCATCCCCGAGTTTGGCCTCGACTATATGTCCGGCGATGTGTTCCCTACCGACGTCAATATCGACCTTTTGGGAGGTATCGACTACAAAAAGGGGTGCTTTGTCGGCCAAGAAGTTGCTTCACGGATGAAGCGAAAAGGTGAGATCCGCAAACGGACGATGCAGGTCTATCTCGATAAAGACCTGCCGCGCGGCACGTCTTTGCGGCAAAAGGCAGGGGTTGTGGGGACGATCTCATCAATGATTGCTGGTGAAGGTCTCGCCATGATGCGCATGGACCGGATGGATGGCGATGAAGCGATGGCCCTGATCGATGGCTATGACTTGCGGCTCAAGATCCGTAAACCAGACTACGTGCAGTGAAACGTTGTCCGTGGCCCACCAAGGGCGATGAGATCTACGAAGCGTACCATGATGAAGAATGGGGCGTCCCTGAATATGACGACCGCGCCCTATTTGAAAAGCTTATCCTCGATGGCTTTCAGGCGGGTTTGAGCTGGCGCACGATCCTTCACAAACGGGATGCGTTCCGCGAGGCCTTTGACGGGTTCGAGCCTGCGGTGATCGCGGAATATGGCGATGACAAGGTCGACGAGCTCTTGGGCAATGCTGGTATCGTCCGTTCTCGGACTAAAATACAAGGAACCATCAAAAACGCCCAGGCCTATCTAAGGGTGATGGAGCAGGAAAGCTTCTCAGACTGGCTTTGGTCCTATGTTGGCGGCACGCCCCATGTGAACCATTTCCGCACCATGGATGAGGTCCCCGCCAAGACACAGATGAGCGAGCAACTGTCCAAAGACCTCAAAAAACGAGGCTTTGTCTTTTGCGGCCCGGTCATTGTCTACGCCTTTTGCCAGGCGGTCGGCATGGTCAATGATCACCTGGTCGACTGCCCCAGGCATCAAGAGATCATCGCTGCGTATGGTGCTTAGCACCCCTTTGTTGCGCTGCTAAAGAACTGGAAAGAGGGCAATAGCATGCACAGATCAAAAATCATCGCTGCTTCGTTTGTGGCCGCTTTGGGGGCCGCTTCAGCACAAGAGACCTGCACGGATGAACAGGTTGAAGCCAATAAAACGCTGGCACGCGGCTTTTACCAGAACCTTTGGTTCACTGATAATACAGATCGGTATGCCGACTATGTTGCTGATACCTACCAGGTGTGGGACATTGGCGATCGAAAGGGCGTCACCGAGAGGGCGATCGAGCAAAAGCGCATCGCCGATCGTTTTCACGACAACGCCGAGATGACCGGCGAGATCCAATTCATGGTCGCCGATTGCGAACGAGTCGCCACGCGATGGACAGCGACCAGCAAGCCAACAACCCTGATGGGCCGCATCGTGATCGGCAACATCACGCTCCCGATCGTCAATGTGATCACGATTAAAGACGGCAAGATGGTGGAGTTTTGGAACCATCGGCACGATATCGATACCAATCAAGTGGCCGCCAAAACGGTCCCTGCCTTTATCAAAGGCTTCATGCTGGGCCTATTGCCCTTTGGGTTTCTCTACTGGCGCGCGCGGCGGAAAAGCTAAGAGGTTGAAACCGCGGTCAACGGGGAGCAAGACCGTAGGAAATTCACTGCGAGGCCCTATGAAACCCGCGATCGCTCGGATCCTCTCCACCGGACTCTATACGCCGCCCAACAGCATCTCGAACGAGGAACTCGTTGAGGCCTACAACACGTTTGTCGAGCGCTGGAACGAGAAAAACCCAGACAACATGTTCGAGCCCTCCTCGGCCGAGTTCATCGAAAAGGCATCGGGCATCAAATCGCGCTTCGTCATCGATAAAGAAGGCTCCCTCGACCCCGACCGTATGCGCCCAAGCATTGCTGCGCGCAGCAATGATGAGCTCTCGGTGATGGCAGAGATTGGTGTCCTGGCCGCGCAGCAAGCCTTGGAAGCAGCCAGCCTCACCGCCGGTGACATCGACGCGGTGATCTGCGCTGCCTCGAACATGCAGCGCCAATACCCCGCCATGGCTGTTGAAATTCAGGACGGTTTGGGGATCGATGGCTATGCCTTTGATATGAATGTCGCCTGCGCCAGCGCCTCTTTTGGCATTCAGACCGCCGTTGGCCTTCTCAGCACCGGGGCGCGCCGTGTCCTGATGGTCAACCCGGAAATCTGCACCGGCCACATCAATTTCAAAGACCGTGACGGACATTTCATTTTCGGTGACGTCGCCACGGCCATGATCATCAGCCAACCTGAAGGTGACGCACCCGTTGGCGCGTTCGATATTCTGTCAACGCGCCTCAAGACTCAATTCTCGAACAACATTCGGAACAATTTTGGCTTCCTCAACCACACGGAAGACGGCACCATCGATACCGATGATCCCCGCACAGACAAACTCTTTAAGCAGGCAGGACGCGCGGTCTTTAAAGAGGTGGTCCCCCTTGTTGCGGGCATGATCGACGAACACCTCAACGCCGAAGGCCTCGATAAGGCCGAGGTGCAACGCTTTTGGCTGCACCAGGCGAACCTCAACATGAACCTCTTGATCGCGAAGAAACTTCTCGGTCGCGATCCGTCACGCGAAGAGGCCCCGGTTGTTCTCGACGAATATGCGAACACCTCTTCGGCGGGTTCGATCATCGCTTTCCATAAGCACAAGGACGACCTTGAGGCCGGTGCACTTGGCGTTATCTCAGGGTTTGGCGCAGGATATTCCGCAGGCTCCATTATCGTGAGGGCTTGCTAAAAAAACGGGAGAAACACCATGCCAGCACTCAAACACTTCAGGCCGACGGATCCGATTGAGGACATGCTCGCGGCACTCGAGGAGGATGCTGGACTGATCATTGATGGTGTTCTATCGCCTGCGCAGCTCGCGGCCATCAAAGGTGATATCGACCCCTATGTGACGCAAGGCCATCGAGGCGCTGACGAATTTGCTGGCTTTAAGACCACCCGTATCGGCGCCTTGATGGCGCGGTCCCCGGCATGTCGCGAGCTGGCTCTCGATCCCGTGGTCAACGGTATCTGCAGCCGGTTCTTGCACCCCTTTTGCGACGGCTATCAGATGCATTTCACCCAAGCGGTCAGCATCGGACCTGGTGAAGGCGGCCAAGACCTCCACCGTGACCGGAGCGTTTGGGGAAAATATGTTCCGCGGACGATCGAAACCCAACTCAGCACGATTTGGGCCGTCACAGACTTCACCAAAGAGAACGGCGCCACACGGATCGTCCCTGGTTCCCATACTTGGGAAAAAGGCCGCCAACCGCAGCCGGACGAAGTGATTGCCGCGGAGATGAAGGCCGGCTCCGTCCTCGTCTACACCGGTACGGTGGTCCATGGCGGCGGCGCCAACCAGACCGACACACCCCGCCTCGGCGTGCTCCTCCATTATACCCTCAACTGGCTACGGCAGGAGGAGAACCAGTACCTCTCCTGCCCGCCAGAGCTCGCCAAAGAGCTGTCACCGGAGCTCCGTTCTCTGATGGGCTACACCAAGGGCGGCTATGTGCTCGGCTTTTACTCCGAACCCACCCCTCCAGGCGAAGGGCTGGAGATCGCCCCGCCCGAGAAGATCTTCGGGGACAAGGCAAGTGAGCACGCGTTTTTGACGGTGGAATAGGCGCCGCGCCACTCCGCGATCATTGTGTAGCGTCGATGCGCTGGCCTTAAGAGAGGGACGAGCGATGAAACTGTTGCAGGGCCTGATGTGGCTGTTGTTCATCGTCGGGATTGGCGCGATTGTTTGGCGTTGGGAGACCAATGGTTGGGGGACCCTAGGGTGGCTTGCGACCATGGTCCTGATCGGGATCATCCGTGCACCCTATGCCAGGCGGAACGCCGAGAACACGGTGACTGAAAAGCGCGCCACCGTTGTCGAACGTCTGCTCCTTCTTTTGATCACCATATGCGCGGCGTGGCTTCCGATCATTCAGCTCGCGACCGGCGCGCTCAGTTTCGCGAACTATCCTCTGCCCGGATGGGCCGTCTATGTCGGGTTTGGCTTGCTGGTCCCTGGGCTCTTTCTTTTCTGGCGCAGCCATGCCGACCTTGGCCGCAACTGGAGCGTCACCACCGAACTGCGCGAAGATCACACGCTGACGACCACGGGTGTCTACAGCCGGGTCAGGCATCCGATGTACACAGCCATTTGGATCATGTACGCAGCGCAGCCCCTTTTCATCCCCAACTGGATTGCCGGCTTTGGCGCCTTGGCTTCGTTTGCGCTGATGTATGTGATCCGTGTGCCGTATGAAGAAGCGATGATGCGCGAGCAATTCGGTGAAGCGTATGATGCATACTGCGCAAAAACAGGACGGCTTTGGCCCAAGCTTTGACGGCATAGCCTCAGCATCCATGCCCCCTTTCTAGCGGCCAGGAGGCCCTTGTGGCGGCGAAAGCATCAATCCTGATGGACCACGGCCGCAAATGCCCGGCGTCGACAGATGGGATGACGGCGGGAAGAAGCTTCGCTAACCCGCCCCGATGACCACCTCCCCTCCCCGCGCTTGGCAGCGGATGCTGTCGGGCCGGCGCCTCGATATTTTGGACCCCTCACCGCTCGATGTTGAAATCGAAGACATCGCCCATGGGCTCGCCCGGGTGGCACGGTGGAATGGTCAGACCACGGGACACCTGCCCTTCAATGTGGCGCAGCACTCGGTGATCGTCACCGACCTCTGCCTTCAGATGAAGCCGGACTGGAAACGGGAATGGCGCCTTGCGGCCCTCCTTCACGACGCACCAGAATACGTCATCGGCGACATGATCTCACCGTTTAAGGCCGTGCTCGGAGGGAATTACAAAAAGGTGGAGGCAGGTCTTCAGCGCGCGATCCACATCCGATTTGGTTTGCCGGCTGACCTGCCCGATCAGGTGGAAAGGACCATAAAAAAGGCTGATCGCGCCTGCGCCTATTTTGAAGCGACACAGATTGCAGGCTTTTCCGTGGGCGAAGCGACGAAGCTGTTCCCTCTTCCAAAAGCCATTGACCCGTTCTCGATCGAGATCCTCTCCACCGAAGACAGCCAGGCGCTTTATCTTAGCCGTTTCGAAGAGCTTAGTGGTTAGGACTTGCGATGACGCCAGGCAGCATCCATTCGGAGGGACATGGAGAGACGGCTCGTCATTGGGCTCAATGTGGTCCTCGCCGCTGTGAGAGACGGCGAACCGGTGGTGCTGTGCGTCAAGCGGCCGGGCGGATGGGGTTTGCCCTTCGGCCGGTTTGACCCCGAAGACCACCGCACCTTTGAACTGGCGCTGAGGGATTTTGTGGAGCGCCAGACGGCGCTGCCCCTTGAATATGTCGAACAGCTCTACACGTTCGGTGACCGCGGCCGCGAGGCGCCGCGTGCCAGTCTGGTGTCAGGGGACGAAGCCGACAGGATCGTGTCGGTGGGCTATCTTGCGCTGTCGTCGGATGCATTGACCCCAAGCCTGGAAAGCGCAGCCTGGCGCCGTTGGTCCACCTTCTTTCCCTGGGAGGATCACCGGGAGGGCACAATTCGAAGCTCTGCCGACATCGTGGGACAGCTGCGCCAATGGGCAGCGGGTGATGAGGCGCTCGCGCCGCGCGTCGACGTGGCGTTTGGTGCTGGCGAAGCGGGCTGGGAGGAAGAGAACGCGCTCGACCGTTATGAGCTGATGTATGAAGCACGGTTGGTTGCCGAAGCGCATCGCGACCGTGACGGCGTCGAAGGCCCTCTTCTGCACGGCGAAGCAATGATCTCCGACCACCGGCGGATCCTTGCGACCGCCATTGGGCGTTTACGCGGCAAGCTTCGCTATCGATCAGTGATCTTCAAATTGATGGGTGAAGAATTCACCCTGCGGGAACTGCAAGAGAGTGTTGAAGCCATCCTCGGGTTCGACATTCACACCCAAAATTTCCGGCGCGGCGTTGAATCCGCCAACCTCGTCGAAAAGACCGAAACAACCGTCCAAGCCACCGGTGGTCGGCCAGCGGCGCTTTATCGCGCAACCGGCCTATCAGAGGCGCCAGCGGCCACAGGTTTGGCGTTGCCGCGTTTTCGCGGGACCGTCTTGTAAGCGCGTTTCGCCGCATTTCATCGAAAGCTGAGAAAAACTCTTGCCGAGCATAAGTCGCGCGCGCATATCCTCTGCCTGAGCAAAAGTCGGAGCAGGACAATGGCTGCCTTCGGGAACGAATTTGCCGAAACGTCTCAAGCGGATATCCGCGAACGGACCGAGCATCTCTACGCGCGCGTCTCCGCGCGAATTCCGCGGTTTGAGTGGGATCAGATGGCGCCACTGGTGGCGCGCATCAATGACCTGAAAGCGGAGAAGAACGCCGTCATCTTGGCGCACAACTACATGACGCCAGAAATCTTCGCCTGCGTTGGTGATATTCGTGGCGACAGTCTTCAACTCGCCAAGGAGGCAGCCGCCACCGATGCGGATGTGATCGTTCAAGCCGGCGTTCACTTTATGGCTGAAACGTCGAAGATCCTTGCGCCGCACAAAACCGTGCTGATCCCATCGATGGAAGCGGGCTGCTCCCTGGCGTCCTCCATCACGGGCGCAGATGTCCGGCTCTTGAAAGAGCGCTATCCCGGCGTTCCTGTCGTGACCTATGTGAACACCACGGCGGACGTGAAAGCCGAAACCGATATCTGCTGTACGTCGTCAAACGCCGTGCAGGTTGTGGAGCATATCTGCCAAGAGTTTGGCACCGACCAGGTGATCCTGATCCCGGATCAATATCTCGCCAAGAATGTCGCTCGCATGACCGACAAAAAGGTCATCACGTGGGCAGGTTCTTGCGAGGTGCACGAACGGTTCACCGCCGAGGATATCCGCGAAATGCGCGCTGGCAATCCTGGCGTTGTGGTGCTTGCCCATCCTGAATGCCCCCCGGACGTTCTTTCAGAGGCAGACTATGCTGGCTCGACTGCCGCGATGTCCGGTTATGTGAAGGAGAAGCAGCCGCGCCAAGTGGTGCTCATCACTGAATGTTCGATGTCGGACAATGTTGCGTTGGAAAATCCTGGCGTGGACTTTGTCCGCCCATGCAATCTCTGTCCCCATATGAAGCAGATCACGCTAAAAGGCATCCTTGAGACGCTTGAGACCATGACCCACGAGGTCGAGGTTGACCCCATCATCGCCGCTCGTGCCCGTGACGCGGTCGAACGCATGGTCGCCTTGCCAAGCCCTCGGTCCCCTGCCGCCTTTGATCAGGGCCATGGCGGGGACGTGATCTCTGTCGAGCACCGGTAAGTCGTATGGAGATGCACCGTGCCCAAGGGGGCGTGGTGGTGATCGGCGCTGGCCTCGCCGGTCTGTGGACGGCACTAAAACTGGCGCCGCATCCTGTGACCGTGATCACCGCAGGGCAATTGGGCGATGGGAGTTCATCTTGGGCGCAAGGCGGCTTGGCGGCCGCAATCGGCCCAGATGACGATTATCATCTGCACATCGATGACACGATCGCCGCAGGCGCGGGTCTTTGTGATCCAGTGGCTGTTAACATTCTCTGTGAACATGGGCCGTCGGCGGTCGAAGGATTAGCGGCGCTCGGCGTGCCTTTTGATCGAGACGAACACGGTGCTTTCCGCTTAGGCCGAGAAGCGGCTCACGGGCGCAACCGGATCGTGCATGTCGGCGGCGATGAGGCCGGGGCAGCGATCGTCCGATCATTGATGAACGCGGCTCGCCGAGCGGAGCATATCGATATCCGAGAACGGACCGTTGCCGAGCAAATCATATGCGCAGACGATAAGGTCACAGGCGTCCTCGCCTGGGATGTCGCTGGCCAGGAGAACATCACCTTGCTGGCGAACAGCGTGGTTTTGGCAACCGGCGGCCTTGGCGGGCTTTATGCCGTCACGACCAATCCCCTTTATGGCCAGGGCCACGCTCTTGCGCTGGCGGCCGAGGCCGGTGCGGTCTTGCGCGATCTCGAGTTCGTCCAGTTCCACCCCACAGCGCTTGACGTGGCGCGAGACCCCGCGCCGCTCGCCACCGAGGCGATACGCGGTGAAGGCGGGCTGCTCCTTGATGCAGAGGGCGAACGGTTCATGCCGTCGCTTCATCACGATGCGGAGCTAGCCCCTCGAGACATCGTCGCGCGGGGTGTGGCAAGCGCTATCGCCGAGACGGGCCGAGCTTTTCTTGACGTTCGAGGCGATCTCGGCCGGAACTTTCGCAAGCGCTTCACGACCGTCGATGCTGCATGCCGCGAGGCGAAGATCGAACCTGAAACGGATCTTATCCCGATTGCACCGGCTGCGCATTACCACATGGGGGGCGTCAAAACCGGGCTCGATGCGGAGACCGATGTGTCGGGGCTTTATGCCGTGGGCGAGTGCGCCAGCACCGGTGTTCACGGCGCCAACCGATTGGCCTCCAATTCATTGCTCGAAGCGTTGGTGTTTGGTGAGCGAGCTGCGGCGCATATCAAGGCCAAACCAGCGCGCGCCCATCCTGATACCGCTGAAACCAGTGGGTCGTCCCTTTCGCATCAACCAGCACGCGCGCTCCAACCCTTGCGGCGGATGATGGCCGACCATGCAGGCCTTCTCCGGTCACAACGTGGCCTCAGCATGTTGATTGACTTTCTCCGATCACAACAACCCGTCACCGTCAGTGAACGTCTGGCTCTGATCACCGCAGAAGGGCTTGCGTTGTCCGCGCTCGCTCGAGAAGAAAGCCGCGGCGCCCACCAAAGGCTCGATTATCAAGGCACACTGGCGCCATGCCACAGTGAAGCGCGGCTCACTGAGAACGGTTGGGCGATCAACGTCGCAAAGAGGGCACCATGACGCTTCCGATCCCGGCAGAGCTGCTTAAACCTCTGCTGAGGCGCGCTCTTGATGAGGATGTTGGCCAGGGCGGTGACCTGACCAGCCTCGCCACCGTGCCTGCTGGCCGCATCGCCACCGCCGAGCTCAACAGCCGTGAGGCGGGCACGCTTGCAGGGATCGACATTGCCGGCCTGGTGTTCACAATGGTCAGTGAAGAGATCACCGTCAGTGGCCATGCCAAAGATGGAGACGCCATCACACCCGGCGCGACGCTTTTCACCGCCACGGGTCCGGCGCAGGCCCTCCTCACCGCAGAACGAACCGCCCTCAATATCCTCAGCCATATGACTGGCATCGCATCAGCGACAGCACTGCTTGCTCAACTGATTGATGGCACCAACGCCCATCTCGCCGCAACGCGCAAAACGCTCCCTGGGCTGAGGCTTTTGCAGAAATATGCTGTGCGCTGTGGCGGCGGCATGACCCACCGGATGAGCCTCTCCGATGCCGTGATGATCAAGGACAACCACATCATTGCAGCCGGCGGAATCGCCAGCGCCGTCAACAAGGCCCGCGCCTATGCAGGGCATACGGTGAAAATCGAGGTCGAGGTCGACACGATCGCCCAGCTTGAGGAGCTTCTGCCGCTTGGTCCTGACATTATCCTTCTCGATAATATGTCGACGGAGGACCTGACGCGAGCGGTTGCTCTTGCCAAAGGCAAAGCGCTGCTTGAAGCCTCCGGCGGGGTGACGGCAGACACGATCCAGGAGATTGCGGCGACAGGGGTCGATATCATCTCCGTCGGCGGACTGACTCACTCCGTTGCTGCCGTCGATATCGGCATGGAGCTCAGCCTTTAAAGACTTGATGCCTTCGGTGCGTCCATCGTTTCATCGGCCGCTATGCGCAGCGCATCATGGTACCGATAGAAGATGTGGTCCCCGATCACGGTTGTCTCGACAAAGGCCTTCGCCCAACTCGGTGAGACATACTCAGCGTGATAAAAGGTGGCGTAACGGGTCAGCGGCGGACGGAAACCGCGCATGATGAGATCCGCGAGCACCTCGGACTTTGCCCAAGCACCTTTTTCATGGGCGGTCTCGGGCAGGCCGTCGCAAGCGAAGCTGAATTGGCACCGGTTCCGGCGCTCTTCCCCTTGAAAGACCACGCCGCAAACAGAGTCGGGAAAACGCCCGCTATCAACGCGGTTGAGAATGACATCGGCCACCGCGATCTGACCGAGCACGGATTGGTTGCGGGCCTCAAAGTAGATGGCTTTGCTCAGACAAAGACGTTCCTTTGCCTCAAAATCGCTGAAGGGCTGGTCAAAGACCGCCGCCGGGATCGCAAAGGCTTGGGCCGGAATGCCTGCGAGAAGAAGGTCCTGCGCCACTTGGTTGCCATCGAAACCGCCAGCCATGAGGGCCTCGATTGCGCTCACCACCCGCACTTCAACCGGCGGCGCGGACGGAACCTCGGGCTCGTCGATCACGATGGGCGCCGCAGGCTCAATGGCGGCGACCTCGAGGATTTCTGTTGTTCGCACCATGGTGAGAAAAAGCGCGCCCAACGCGAGCAATAGCGCGGTGAGGATAAGCCCGTTCCGGACTTCGTCAGCTGTTCGTCCCGTCAGTGTTCTCACTGGGCACCTTTGATGGCGAAACCGTCATGTACGACGATATGGTTACGATGGGATGTTGGGCGGAGTCGCGCTCCACACAAGAGTCGACTCCACCGATCGCTGCAGCTAGGCGCCTTGGTTCTTCACCGCAAGGGATGCTTGTGCGGCAGCCAGTCGCGCAATCGGGACCCGATACGGCGAGCAGCTGACGTAATCGAGGCCAATGCCTTCGCAGAAGCTGATCGATGCCGGATCACCGCCATGCTCACCGCAAATACCGAGCTTGATCAGCGAGCGCGTTTTTCGGCCCTTCTCCGTGGCGATGGCCACCAATTGGCCGACCCCCTCCTGGTCGAGGCTGACAAAGGGGTCCTGCTCAAAGATGTTTTGGCGCAGATAGCTCGGCATAAAGCCGCCCGCGTCGTCACGACTGATACCAAAGGTGGTCTGGGTCAGGTCGTTGGTACCAAAGGAGAAAAACTCCGCCTCGTGCGCAATCTTGTCCGCGGTCAGGGCCGCACGCGGCAATTCAATCATGGTACCGACGGTATAGACAAGCTTATCGCCGGATTCCTTGAACACATCCGTCGCGATCTTGTCGATTTTCGCCTTGAGGATTTGCAGTTCCTTCTGGGTGGAAACGAGCGGCACCATGATTTCAGGCTGCACCGGATCACCGCCCTTGGCCTTGGAGACCGACAGCGCGGCTTCGAAGATGGCGCGCGCCTG
>JBCCBY010000074.1:0-11475 GCA_039033795.1 Pseudomonadota bacterium
CGCGCGCCCATTGATCGACATGATCTGGGACCGCGAGGTGGCCGAAGCTCCGCTTGATACGCCGGAACGCAAAGCGGCACTCGACCAACGCCTGCGCGCACTCCTGAATCGGATCCCCTACGAGAAATTTGACGAGGTGATCGTCACCCACACCTGCCGCGAGGTGGCCGAACTCGAATATTCGATGAAGCTGGTGGAAGGCATCGCCGACGACCCGCTCGTGGGCGAAGAAGCGCCGAGCAAACTCAAGCTCTACACAAGCTGCACCCGCGAGGATCATCCGCATATGGGTCGGGTCACGGACCTCATCACATCGGGCAAATTGTTTGAGGATCTGGGGGTCCCGAAACTTGATCCCGCCACCGACCGCGCCATGATTTGCGGCTCGATGGAGATGATCAATGACACCAAGGCGCTGATGATCGAGCATGGCCTCAATGAGGGGTCAAACAACGCCCCTGCCGAATTCGTTATCGAAAAAGCCTTCTCGGGCTAAAGAAGGGTTCCTGTGTTTCGTCTCCTCGCCATCACACTGTCAGCCGTGCTGATCGGTTGCGCCGGAACACCGGCAACACAAACCATGGAAGATCCTGCCATGCTCGATTTCTCCACTCTCGACGTTCCATCGAGCCCCAACACGTGGGTGATCGCACCGGATGGCTATCTTGAAACAGCCGAGCCCGATGCGGTCGCACCCGTTTTTGCTCAAGATCCTGCGACCGTGTTCGCCACATTGGTCGAGCTTGTGGCGGCGACACCGCGAACCTCCAACATCACGACAGATAGCGAGCTGCGGCAGGTGAGCTACACAGCACGGGTGGCGTTCACCATCTTTCGCGATGACATCGATATCGCCGTTCTCGAGGCAGACGACGGCGGAGCGACCCTGGTTGCCTATTCAAGGAGCAGGGTGGGGTACAGCGACTTTGGGGTGAACGAGAAACGCCTCACCAAATTGGTCGCCAACCTCACCGCTGCATTGAGTTCATAACCAACCAGCCTTTGCTGCAGCGCAGTAGACGCCATGGACCGATCACCCCATGGTGCGGGACATGATCCTCCTTGCCATCACCCTTTATGTGCTTGCGCAGCTCGGCATTGCCGCTTGGGCGGCACGCGGCACCGCCTCTGACGATGACTATCTCGTGGCCGGCCGCAGTTTGGGTCTGTGGCCGGTGGCGATGTCCGTCTTTGCCACCTGGTTCGCCGCCGAAACGGTGATTGCAACAACAGGAGAAACGGCAAGCCTTGGTTTGGCTGGCGCGAGGGTTGAGCCCTTTGCTTACGGTTTCGGTCTCATCGCCCTGGCGCTGGTGGTGGCCTCTAAAATAAGGGCTGGGGGGCACTTCACCCTTGCGGGTTTCCTTGGCGCGCGTTTCGGCCTTCGCGTTGAGCTGGTCAGCGCCGTCATCATTGCCCTATCGGCGTCCGTCTGGGCCGCAGCGCAGTTCAACGCGCTTGCCGTTCTCATCAGCACCTTGGCGGATCTGCCGTTTCTTGTTTCTCTGTCGATCGGGACCGTGCTTGTGCTCAGCTACACGTTTGTCGGCGGTCTCAAGGGCGATGTCGCGACCGATGTTGTTCAAGGCGGCGTGATCATCCTTGGCCTGACCTTCTTTTTTGCCGTTGTCGTGATGAAAGCCGATGGCGTGACGGGAATTCCTTTAAGCGCGCTGAGTTTTGATGCTGAGGGCGAGTCCCTGTTCGATAAGCTGGATGTGTGGTTGGTCCCTATTCTCGGCACGCTTGTCGCGCAGGAGGCCATTTCAAGGCTTGTGGGAGCCAAATCGCCAGAGGTGGCGCGCAACGGAGCGCTGTTGGGCGGCGCAATCTACATCGTGGTGGGTCTCTTACCGGTCGGCATAGGTCTTTTGGGGCCGACCCTTGGCCTCGAGATCGGAGAAGGCGACGCGTTTTTCTCCAGCCTCGCCGAAGTCGTCTTACCGACTTGGCTATTTGTCGTGATCACGGGGGCTATCCTTTCTGCGATCCTTTCATCAGTAGACAGCGCATTGCTCGCTGCGTCTGCGCCCATCACCGAAAGCGGAATTCGGCGCGTTTGGCCAGATTTAAGCTCGAAAGATCGTTTAAGAGCGGCACGCCTGGCAACGATGGGCGTGGGTCTGTGTGCGGCGATGGTCGCCGCCTCGGGCCAGTCCATCCGCGATATTGTGCTTACAGCATCGGAAGTGTCATCACTCCTTCTCGTCCCGACACTGATCACCCTTTTCACCCCTCAAAGCGGTCGATGGCCAGCACTCATGGCACTCATCGTTGGTGCAATATCGCTCTTTGGCCTGCACTGGGTCATGGCGGTGCCAGGAGGGTATTTGCTCACCCTTGCCCTTGGTGCCCTCGCCTATGGGCTCACGGTTCTTGTGCTGAGGTTGAGCAGGTAAAAACCCATAGACGTGCACCGACGATGGGCAGCAGCCAGTCTTTAACTGGCCACGACAAACTCATCACGCCGGTATCCTTGAATATAAAGCAGCGCAGTCAAATCCATATAGCGAAGCACCGCATCAGCCGTTTCCATCAGGACTGGCTTGGGCCGAAATCCAACACCAAAGCCAGATGCAGCAATCATCGCCCGGTCGTTGGCGCCATCCCCCACCGCGATGACATCATCAGTCTTCAAACCATGCTCGCGGCAAAGTGCTTCAAGCCGCTCCGCCTTTGCATTTTGGCCCAAGATCGGCTCCGCCACCTGACCAGTAAAACGAAAGTCTGTCGAGCGTAACCGGTTCGCAAACACCTCATCAAACCCGACCCGTTCCGCCACCGGGGCGGCAAACATGTCAAATCCGCCGGTCACCAGTGCTGTCTTCGCACCGTGCGCACGCATCGTCTTTACCAGGGTCTTCGCCCCCGCCGTGATGGTGATCCGCTCACGAAGCACCGATGCCGCTTTGTCGATCTCATGGCCACGCAGAAGAGCAACACGGGTCTTCAGTGCACTTTCGAAATCGAGCTCTCCGCGCATAGCCCGGTCTGTGATCTTCGCGACTTCACGCCCGAAGCCAAAGGCATCGGCCAGGACATCGAGGCTTTCTTGCTCGATGATGGTGGCATCCATGTCCGCCAGCAGAAGTTTTTTTCTGCGGCCCTGTAGCGGCACACAAGCGATATCAAAGCTTGACGATCGCATGTTTTTCGCAACGCCCGGTGCAACACCGGCGGGGAGATGTACCTCGGCGGCATCGGGACCAAGGGTGATCATCGGCGCCTTGAGCTTCCACGCGACCGAATCAAGGGCATCAGGCGCCCCTGCGCCCATCACCACAACAGCATGATTGGTCACGTCCGGCATCCTTAAAACCGTAGAAGGACAGCTCGTTTGATGAGCGGAAGCTGACAAATCGATTCAAGAACATCAGTGGTCAGCATTTCATCGACCGCAACCAAACTGAGGGCCTCGCCACCAGCCTCGCGCCGACCGAGATTAAAGGTCGCGATATTCACATTGGCTTCACGGAGCTTTTCACCAAGAGCGCCAATCATACCCGGCTTATCTTCATTGACCACAAACAGCATATGCTGGTGCACACTTGCTTCCAGACGCACATCCTCAATGCGGACAATCCGGGGTTCACCGCCGAAAAGAGCGCCGGTGGCCGAAAAGCTCTTACCACCTGCAGTAACCGAAACCGTCAATGTACTGCCAAAGTTAGGGGAGGTCTCCGTTTTCTCTTCGGTGATCACAATGCCGCGGTCCTTGGCGATGGACACTGCATTGACCGTGTTCACCGTATCGAGCTGTGTTCGAAGTGCCGAGGAAACGGCGCCCGCCAGAATGGGGCCCGCCTTCAATTCCGAAATCTGACCTGCAAACCGTACACTGATCTCTGTGATCGCGCTCTCAGAGAGCTGACCCGCAAGACTGCCCAGACGTTCTGCAAGCGTGATAAAAGGGCGAAGAAGCGGTGCTTCCTCGGCCGTGACCGATGGCATGTTGAGGGCATTCTGGACCGCGCCCGTCAACAGATAGTCGGCGATTTGCTCAGCGATTTGAATGGCCACGTTCTCTTGTGCCTCTTGCGTTGAGGCACCGAGATGCGGCGTGACCACGACATGATCATGCTCAAACAAAGGATTGTTCGTGGCGGGCTCTTCTTCAAAAACGTCAAGCGCTGCACCGGCGATGCGACCATCATTGAGCGCGTCCAGAAGAGCCGCCTCGTCAACCAAACCGCCGCGGGCGCAATTGATCACATAGGCGCCGCGACGGATCACATCGAACGCCTCCTTGCCAAGAATGTTCCGGGTTTTGTCCGTTAGCGGCGTGTGGAGGCTGACAAAATCGGCCCGCGTCAGAAGCTCGTTGAGACCAACCAGCTCAACCCCCATCTGCTCGGCTTTTTCCTCGCTCAAGAACGGGTCGAAGGTGATGACCTTCATCTGAAGCCCCTGGGCGCGGCTTGCAACAATGCCGCCAATGTTGCCTGCACCAATCAGGCCAAGGGTTTTGCCGTAAAGCTCGCGGCCCATGAACTTGGACTTTTCCCATTTGGACAGCTTGGTCGACGCATCCGCCTGCGGAATACGCCGTGCAACAGCAAACATCATGGCAATTGCGTGTTCGGCAGTGGTGATGGCATTGCCGAAGGGTGTGTTCATCACGGCGATGCCGTTGGCTGTCGCAGCCTCAATATCAACATTATCAACGCCAATTCCAGCGCGGCCCACCACTTTAAGCTCGGGCGCAGCGGCAATAATGTCGGCGGTCACTTTGGTGGCCGAACGAATGGCAAGGCCGTGAACATCAGACAGTGCAGCCTTCAATGCCGCAGGGTCCTTGCCCAAGTCAGGGGCGAAAACCGTTTCGATTTTTCGGGCTTCGAGAATACGGACGGCATCGTCGCCCAGTTTATCGGAAATAAGTACTTTGACCACGGATGACTTCTTTCGTGCTTATAGGGATGAAATATCTTGATCGAAGGCCCAATCGAGCCAGGCTGTAAGGCACGCAACATCGGACGCCTCAACCGTCGCGCCGCACCAAATTCTAAGGCCCGGTGGTGCTGCGCGGTAGCCAGCAATATCAAAAGCCGCCTCTTCTTTCTCGAGGGTCTTGGTCATGCGTTTGATGAAGGCTTGTTGATCGTCAATCGAGCGTGACGTCACCCGCGGATCGATGATCTTAAGGCAGACGGACGTGTTCGATCGGATATCTTTGGGCGCCAAGAAGTCAATCCAGTCGCGCTGCTCAACCCACGCCTCGAGCGCGGCAAGGTTCTGATCAGCTCGTGCTCGCAGGGCCGGAAGACCGCCGAGGCCTTTGGACCAGGTAAGAGCATCGATATAGTCTTCGACCGCGAGCATTGACGGTGTGTTGATCGTCTCGCCACGGAAAATACCGTCGTTGAGTTCGCCTTTTTTCTGGAGACGGAAAATCTTGGGGAGCGGCCATGCTGGCTTGTGGCTGTTGACCCGGTCCACCGCCCGTGGGCCAAGGATCAATATTCCGTGCTGCCCCTCGCCGCCGAGGACCTTTTGCCAAGAAAAAGTCACGACATCGAGTTTGCTCCAATCAAGATCCTGAGCAAAAGCCGCCGATGTCGCATCGCAAATGGTCAGGCCATCACGATCAGGCGCAATCCAATCGGCATTCGGCACACGAACACCCGACGTCGTTCCATTCCAGGTAAAAACCACATCATGCGAGGGATCAATCGCCTTCAGATCAGGAATGGCGCCATAGTCCGCCTGCAAAACCGTGGGTTCGATTTTGAGCTCATCGACGGCGTCCTTGACCCAATCAAGACCGAAACTCTCCCAAGCCGCCACGGTCACGGGTCGGGGGCCGAGCAAGTTCCACATCGCAATTTCCACCGCGCCCGTGTCCGATGCCGGCACAATGCCGATGAGGTGACTTTCTGGAACGTCCAGCACCTCGCGGGTGAGAGAAATCGCCTCGGCAAGGCGTGCCTTCCCCAAGGATGAACGATGGGATCGACCAAGGGCCGCAGTGGAGAGGCGCGAGGCCTCCCAACCCGGGCGTTTTGCGCAGGGACCGGAGGAGAATGACGGCTGAACGGGGCGTTGGGTCGGGCGTTGCATAAGGCGCTTCTGGGCAGGGTTTTAGATGCAGTGCAAGAGGTCGCGATGGCGCTGCGCGACGATTATCCCTAAAAGCACGAGCGATGAATTCTATGCCCCCAACGATCGGGTGGGTGAGCCGCATGAATTGCTTGGCAGTGGAACTGATATAATGAATACCGGTTCCCATGTCGGCTGCGGATGATCATCATACGGCTCCTGTGGGCATCGCTTTGGGACGGCTTGCCGAGGCAGTCAGGCGATCAAGACTTGGCCGACTTTGGCTGCACCATGAGACCGCGCGGGTTGTCGCCCAGCTCTTCAGTCGAGGCGCCCAACCAATGTCACCAGAAGACTTGTTGGCCCTCACAGCGAATGCGGGTGAGGGCATGGCGAATGTCGAACAGGCAGCGGCTCGGCGCTTTTGGTTGGAGGCGCTTGGCCATTGGACAAACCCTGACCACCTCAATGGTGGATCAACAACCTATACAGAGGTGATCACCGCGCTGCGAAACCTTCGTGTCGGGGGGATCTCTCCGGGCGAACTGGCGTTGCAGGCGCCCGTTCACATGGGGGCCCTGGTCGATGCTATCCTGCCCAGTGTGAGCTTAGCACTGCCCGCAGAAGACGACGATTTTGATAGCGCCTTCCCGCTTGCGCTTGCCGCTGCATGCGAGGCTGGTCGGGCGAGGCTGCTGGCCTTGGAGCGCGATTTTGCGCGGTGGCAATCACTTTTACCAAATGCACGATCGGACAGCAGGCTTGACGACGCGCTCGTGCTTTTGGGGACAGTCCACGCCCTCACCCCGCGCTTTGTGGGAGAAAGCCTTAGCTTGACCAGGCAAGCGTCCGCTCGGCTGTTACGGCGCCTGGCTGATCTGGGAATTGTCCGCAAAGCCACGAAGCGCAAGCGATGGCTGATTTATCTGGCGGAGAATGCAGCGCCGGCTGCCATGATCCTTGAAAGCACGAGGGCACCATCAAAGGAAACGGTGATCGATACCGCGCGTGTCGATCGGGTGCTGGAGGAAGCGTATGCCGCCCTCGACCGAGCCACGCGAAGGGATCAGACTTAATCGATCAAGTCTTTCAACGCGGCCAGCACCGCTTCGCGATCTTTCAGGCGCGCCCGCGGGATGGTCACAACGAGATTGCGCGGTTTCCGTTCAGCTTGAGCCAAAAGGCGCCCCTTGGCGTCATGGATCCGGCGAATGTCTTTTTCCGCATTGGCTTTCGCGGCGGACTTCAATGCCAGCAGTGTTGCTGAGGCGCTGATGCCGTCCCCGTTTGCACGAGATTGAGCCAAGAGACGAGCCTTCCCCAGAACAGCTGACGCCCTCTCACTCGACAGGAGAGGCGACAATTCCGCTGCATGGCGGATACCGATGTCGCGAACATCGCCATAGGCGCGCAAGATGTCATCGGGCAGCTCGCCAATGCGCAAGTATCGGCTCAGCCATGTGCGATCGACGCCAATTCGCTCCGCCATGAGTGCTTTGTTGCCATCGTAATAAGCATCGAGCGCGCGACCATAGTCACGCGAGCGTTCATAATCGGAGATGTCTTCACGCTCTCGGTTTTCAAGATCAGACAAGCGGAATGCTTCCTCGTCCGTGATGTCACGAATATCGACCAAATAAAGGATGTCTTGCCGATGCTCGGCACGCCGCAAATGGCTGACCGCAAAATGACGGCGCGCTCCACAAATCACTTCATAGGCGTGGCTTCCACCATTCAACGGACGAACAATGGCTGGCATTTCCTGCCGACCGACGGCCTTGATCGATTTGATGAGATCGGAACAGTTTTCTGGGGAGAGAAGGTCATAGAGACGGTTATGCCCCTCCCACATTCGGCATTCATCGGGGTCCACCAGACGAAGCTTGCCGTTTCGGAGCCTGCCATCGGCTGCATCGGAAAGCAGAGCACCTCTCTCTGCGGTGTAATCGCGTTTGGCGGGGTCACCACTCTCAGCACCACTTTCTGCCCTGGCGGTGATGGCGTCGGCTAGGATTCTTGCGCGTTTGCGGGCCATACCTCGCTCCTTGTTGGTCGTCTGTGCACCGGTGCACGCTGGATCGCGATCACTTGCGTGCACAGGTGCACGGTCATGCGATTCCCTCTTGGCGTAGCTTTGCCCGGTGGCTCGGCCAGGTTTGCCTGACCTTGACCTCAAGGTCATTCATCACCGCGAGGAGGTTGTTTCGGCAACGCCGCGCTGTTCGCGACTGACCGCCGGACAATTCGAAGACGGTCCGCATTTCCACCGACGCTGTGTCAAATTCAGCCGAATCAAGAAGCGCGGTGGACAGGATAGAACCGGAAAAGGCGCGCCCCATCACGTCGCGCATCACTTCATGGGCACCCTTTTGCTCCACCACCTTGGTCGCAAGCAGCGTGACGAAGCTGTACTCCACCGGCGTTGGTGTTTGCGCGTTCAGCGCCTCAACGACCTCTTCGAGCATCGCAAGATAAGCTGCCGTTGACGCAAAATCGATCGACGAAGGAGGCGTCGGGATCAAAATGGCCGATGCCGCCTGCAGCACGCTCAGTGAGATCATGCCCAGCGCTGGCGGGGGATCAATGATCACCACATCATAGGCCTTGGCAGCGTCCTGAAGCCCTGTTTTCAGGCGCGAGAGCCGCGCCACATCACCTTTGACTTGTTGCGACAGAATATACTCAGCCGAGTAGAGGCCAAGATTGGCTGGCACCAGATCAAGCCCATCCCAACGCGTTGGCCGCACCGCATACCCGATCCCGTCCGATCGGTCAGCGATCAGATAGGGGAGCAGCGTGGTCTCCGTTTCAATATCGACGTCGGGATTGAAGCCGAAAAGCGTTGTCGTCGACGCTTGGCTGTCCGTGTCAACAATAAGCACGCGATAGCCGCGCTCAGCGAAGAATTGCGCCGCATGGGCGGAAATGGTGCTTTTCCCCACCCCCCCTTTGAAATTCTGCACGGCCAAAATGACAGGCGGGTCACTCGGATCACGAAAGGGCCGCGTCCCAAAGTGATCGCGCATGCGATTCACATCGGCCAAGACGTACCCAGCCCGCTGACCGGAGGCCCGCAATTCTGGCTGCGGCAGATCACCGGCTGCCTCGGCCCGCCGCACCGCGTCGACCGAGCGACCGGCCAGTTGGGCGGCCTCGGTGAGACGGTAGCGTCGTGGACCGCCCTCTTTCACCCGGTCTTCCGCAAGATCGCGCATGGACCCAAGAATGCCATCGGCGGTGGTCACCAACTGGCTGATGCTGTGAAGGGTCGCGGCACTCCGCTCCGTCATCTCGCTCACTCGGGCCCTCTTCGCAAATGATGCAGTTTTCAGCGCTCACGCACAAATACTGCAGCACATACAAGAGCAGCGATTCGGCTGCCGATGCCATTCGTGGGATCGGGGTCCGAGCTGTCTGAAGGGTTCGTCTTTTTGGGGACCGGCATTCGTGTCATCACGGCCTGCTGTTTCGTGCTTTGAGGGCCCGAGATTCGTGTTTTCACACCACGGAATTGCCTGTTTTATGATGTTTTTCAAAGGTGTACTTCTCCATTAAAACAATAAACACAGGTAACCCTATTAATCGGCTGACGCCGGGGTTTTTGGTTGAGGGGTGATTATTCTGCAGCAAACCCCAAACGGTGATTCGAAGGCATGGAGCCGAATCACGCATGGTGGATTCGTGCTTTGAGGGACCAAAACAGGCATTTGTCCGCAAAAGCACGACTCCGTCGCACAAACAGCGGAGAATCCCACAAAACAGAGGGTTGAGCCGCCATGCTTGGACATGCTCACGCCCAATCCTCGTGGTTTCAGGGATAAATCCCCGTAGGCACGAACCCGAATCGTGGACTCTTCACGTTTCAGTCCGCCCACTCACGCCGCGGACAGCGTTTCGGAGTTTCCCATGACGGCTCAACTAAGCCTCGTTGATCTCGATAGCCCTCTTCATGGCCATGTGAAGGGGGAGCGATCAGTGATGGCCTTTCCTTTTTTCGCGCTCTCCAAGGGACGGCGGATGCAGCCGATTACCTACAGCGATGATTATGTTTCCATTGAGGTGCGGGCGTCCCAGACGGGGGTGGCGACCATCTATGACAAAGAGATCTTACTCTACATCGCCAGCTTGCTCGTTTCGCAAATGAAACGGCACGAAACACCGAGTCAGGAATACGCGTTCACCGCCCATGATTTCCTTCGAGTGATCGGCGGGAATCGTTCCGCTCGGTCTTACCAACGCATTCATGGCGCCCTTGAACGCCTGCAAGGGACCCAGATCAAAACCAATATCGAGGCGGGCGGCGAGGGCGAAGATGGTTTCTTCTCTTGGGTGTCCGAGGCGAAGATGAGCTACACCAAAACAGCTGATGGCAAAAAACGCTTATCGCGCGTGAAGGTCCGGCTTTGTGACTGGCTTTATCGCGCGATCATCAAGGATCAGAAGATCCTCACCTATGACAGCAACTATTTCCAGCTCTCTCCGATTGAACGGCGGCTGTATGAAATTGCGCGGGTTCATTGCGGTCAGCAGCGTTTCTTTCACATTGGGCTCGCGAAATTGCAGAAAAAAGTTGGCTCAGAAGACCGCCCGGCCAAGTTCAAAGCGGCGCTCCGGGAGGTCGAAGGCCGCCAACCCATCCCCGAATATGATCTGACGGTGGTTGATGACCCCCATTCCGATGGAGCGCGCCTGATCAAAAGCGGCGGCTTTGCGTCAGCTGTTAGCAAGCGCAATCCCATGGTGCTCATTCGGCCCAAAGGACGGCCGCGCCCCGCCGAACGACGGATCGATGTCATCGAAACCCCGCCCCTCGAGCCCCGGCGCGCTGAGGCACGCGACCTCGCAGTCAGCTCCCATGCCCTTGAGCAAGCAGGCCGCCTCTTTCCGGGTTTCGACAAATACGCGGTGCTCGAAGAATGGAAACGGTGGGCAGCTGGTAAGGAAGCACCCCGTCGACCAGACGCCGCTTTCCTTGCGTTCTTCACCACCTACGCAAAGAACAACCCTCTTCCGAGCTGATGGGTTTTCGCTTCCTTCACACCGCCGACTGGCAGTTGGGAAAGCCGTTTGCGGGGTTCCCGGCTGATCTTTCGGCGTCTTTGCGCGAAGCGCGTCTTACGATGATTGACCGAATAGCCTCCATCGCACGGGATGAGGGGGCTGACCATATTCTCGTGGCCGGCGATGTCTGGGATCAGGCCATGCCGTCTGATCGGGTGCTGTTGCAGCCGATTGATCTTATGGCGGCGGCGGCTGATCTCCATTGGTGGCTCTTGCCGGGTAATCATGGCCCCGCTGGGCCCGAAAGCCTTTGGCAAAGGCTCATCTTGCGCGGCCTGCCTGCCAATATTCACGCGCTCGTCGACGTTGCGCCGGTTGCGGTCAGTGATGACATGGTTCTGCTTCCTGCGCCTTGGCGATCGAAGCGCCCGGGAA
>JBCCBY010000075.1:0-11447 GCA_039033795.1 Pseudomonadota bacterium
AGGATCCAATACAACATAAAAATAGGCGCAAATACACTGTTGATTTAAAAGAGGAAGAAAATCAATTGATGGAATCTTTTTTTGACGATCTAACAGATAGAGTTGAACGCATCATCGGTACACAAATGGACTGGTGTGTATGATCGCTAAATTGACCGTTGACCGACCAATCAATATTTCCTCCAAGACCTACACGTACTCTGTACATAAAACACCTGCTGTTCATTTCCACGGCGCCCAACCCAGCAGACGATATAGACTCGACTGTGTGTCCTAATGATCAACCTCCCCAATCCGAGAGTGACCGCGTCGCCCATAGGCTATTAAGGTCGAGCTAGAAGGGCCAACATCGCCGCCCGCCGCCGCGCCGCAGAGTCTGCGACGCGGCATGATGGCACTAATTGGCCGGAATTTTTGCGCCTGGTATCCAGGGCGCGCCGGCTTCATCGAGGGCTGAAAGGAACGCAGCGATATCTTCCGTCTGCATTGCTTCGATTTCGCTGACAGCGTCATCAAGCGCCTCTTCGGCCCATTCGAGCGATTGAAGATGGCTTGGCGTCGGCCCGTAGGTGCTTCCCTGAACCCCATCCGCTGCGTGGAAGAGCCTGGCGGAGACAGTCGGTGATGTCCGCTCACCGATCATATTCCGTGCTGGGTTGCCCCGGAGCATCTCCTTAATAGCATCGGCTTTGGCGCGGAGATCATCCCAATCACTGTTCATCTCAGCATTGCCGGCCGACCTGTTGAGTGCCACCTTGAGAAGATCAATCTGCTGATCAAGCTCCGATAACGCTGCGCTCGCTGCGGAACTTCGTCGATAGGCAGCGGCCAACCGGTCCCAGAATGCCGCGACCTCTTCTGGTGAAGAGCCCTCAAGCGCGCCTTCACGAAGCGCTTCAACCGTAAAGTCGTGAGGGCCTGCAAGCTGCGTTGTCTCACCATCGATGCGTTGCAGAAGGGACACCGAATATGTCCCCGGCATCACCATAAAACCGCCGCTGTCCTCATCGTCAGGCATCTCGCTGAGCGCGAAGAAATCTGGCCGCGTGAGGTCCCACGATACGCGATGGAACCCCTTGGTCGTCGGACCAGCAAGACGCCGCACAACCTCGCCATTGCCATCCGTAACGATCAGCATAACTTCCGGTGCCACTTCGTTGAGTTCCTCCGTGATGACATCAAAGCCAGGAAAAGGGGTGTCATCACCAGCTTCGGTGGCGTCTTTTTCCAACGCGACGCGCTGTTCTTCCTTTGTTTGAAGATCCTTAGGCAGATAATAGGTGAAGACAGCACCAAAAGGCGGATTGTCCGCGGTAAAATAGCCGTGGCCCTGCTCCGCTCGCCCTTCATCACCCAAGGGAGCCTCTTGGATATACCACCACGCCCGTCGGCCTGGCCAGAGAAGCGCATCCTCCTCAAGAGCGTCTTGATCGAGATCGCGAAGGGGCGAGATGTCATCAAGAATGTAAAAACCTCGCCCAAATGACGCGGCCACAAGATCGTCCTCACGCCGCTGGATCGTTATATCCCTGAGCGCGATTGTGGGTAAGCCTTGCGAAAACTCGGTCCAATTCTCACCGCCATTCACGGACATAAAGACGCCAAATTCGGTCGCCGCAAAGAGAAGATCTGGGTCCAGATGGTCTTGTACAACACGCCAGACAAGGTGTTTGTCAGGCAGGTCTTCCGCCAACGATGTCCAGGTACGGCCACGGTTCTCAGACTTCAGCAAATAAGGTGCGTAATCACCGTATTTGTGGTTATCAAGGGCAATATAGACCGTGTTTTCATCATGCAAATCGGCCCGAATATCATTGACAAAGGCAGTTTCTGGCACACCGGGCAAGCGCCCCACTTCGACTTCGCGCCAACGTTTCCCGCCATTTTCCGTGATTTGGATCAACCCATCATCGGTTCCGACATAAAGAAGATTGGGGTTGCTTGGCGATTCACCGAAGGACGTGATCGTGTTGTAGACGGACATTGCAAGGAAGTCCCAACCCGCATCCCACGACCATTGGCGCCCCATAACAGGTATCTGCATGCGATCTTCGTCTCGGGTAAGATCGCCAGAAACTGCCGACCACGTATCACCGCGATCATCGGACCGCCACACACGCTGCGACGAGAAGTAAAGCCGTTTCGGATCATGCGAGGACACCCAGATGGGTGCGTCCCAATTCCATCTCTCAATTGGCTCACCGGGTGCGGCTTGCGGCTTGATGTAAACCGACTCCCCCGTTGTCCGATCGACGCGGTGCAAGTTTCCTTGCTGCCACTGCGCATACATAATGTCGGGGTTACCCGGTTCGGTTGCCGATTGGTGTCCATCGCCGGTTAGGGTAATGAACCAGTCTTGGTTGCGGATTCCGTTAACGTTCAGTGTGCGTGATGGGCCACCTTGAGAACTATTATCCTGTGTCCCTCCGTACACGTTATAAAACGGCTCGGCATCATCGACAGCGACTTTATAAAACTGCGTGATCGGCAGGTTGTCGATAAAGCGCCAGGACTTCATCGCATCATAGGTCTCATAAATGCCGCCGTCCGAGCCGACCAAAACGTAGTCGGGATCGGTGGGATGGAAGACGAGCGCATGGTCGTCGACATGTTTGCTATCAAGATTGATGGTCCGAAAGTTTTTGCCATGATCGTCAGAGACTTGGGTATAATTCGACAAGAGGAAAATCTGTCCCTCCTTGTGCGGATTGGCATAAAGCTCCTGGTAATAGTGGGGGCCGGTACCACCGCCGACAGCATCGGACTGTTTGCTCCATGACGCACCGCGATCGTCGGACATCCAAACGCCGCCCTCCCGGCGATCCGTTTCAATTGCTGCGTAAAGCCGATCAGGGTTTTGCGGCGAATAGGCGAGGCCGATCTTTCCCATGTTGCCATCAGGTAGACCTGTTCCATCTTCTCGAAGGTCTGACCACGTCTCACCACCGTCAGTGGACTTATAAATGCTGGTCTCTGGTCCCGTACCGAGATAAGAGGCAACATTCCGGTGCCGCTGCCACGTCGCTGCATAAAGAACATCGGGGTCGCGCGGATCCATCATCAGATCGGTGACACCTGTCCACGGGCCGTCGGAGAGAATATTCTCCCATGTCGCGCCGCCATCACTTGTCTTATAGAGACCGCGCTCTCCGCCCTCTGACCACAACGGGCCTTGCGACGCGACAAAAACAACATTGGAATCGTCGGGGTGGAGAATGATCTTTGACAGGTGCTCGGACTCCTCGAGGCCGAGATGCTCCCAGGTCGCACCACCGTCGCGCGATCGATGAAGACCATTGCCAAAGCTCAAATGACGACCGCCATGGTTTTCCCCTGTGCCGACCCAGACCTCATTGGGATCATGGGGGCTCAACGCTAAGGCGCCGATGGAATAGACGTCTTGATCGTCAAACAATGGGGTCCACGTCGTTCCGGCATTCTCCGTCTTCCACACACCGCCAGACCCAACGCCGACATACCACGTCGCAGGGTCATCAGGTACAAGGGCAATATCAGCAATCCGGCCGCTCATCAGCGCTGGGCCGATAGAGCGCCACTCCATTCCACCAAAAAGCTCTGACTGCAGGCCTTCGCTTTCTTCGTGATTATCCGCACACGCCGCAGTAGTGGCAACAGCAGCTATCGCCATCAGCGAGGTGGCCCGCTTCATCAAACTTAGAAATGCCATGAAATACTCTCGTTTTATCTTAGTCCCACACTTGTAGTCACGCACGCTTTGATGCGCGTTGGCAAGGTGTTAGGGCATATGGCCGGCCGTTGGGAGCACAAGGTGAAGGCGCAAAAGCTGCTACGACAGATCCACCATTGGGCGTCGCCTGTCATCATGATCCCGCTGGGTTTGGTGGTCGTCACCGGCTTGATGCTGATGCTCAAGAAAGACATCGATTGGATTCAACCCCCCACCGCTCGGGGCGTCGCGCCCAGCGAGCTTCCCCAACAAAGCTTCGCAGAGCTCTTCAATGCAGCGGCGGAGGTCGAAGAGTTGGGCCTGCGGTCGTGGAAGGATCTCGACCGGGTCGATGTCAAACCCGACAAAGGTGTCGTAAAATTCATCGCCACCAACAATTGGGAAGCGCAGCTCGATACGTCGACAGGCGAGGTCCTGCAGGTGGCGTATCGTCGATCCGATCTTATTGAGCGCCTGCATGACGGCTCTTTTTTCGCCGGGTGGACCAAACGCTTTGTGTTTTTGCCGGCAGGTCTTGTCTTGTTGGTGATGTGGGGGACAGGCCTCTACCTCTTCGCTCTGCCGCACCTGAAGACATGGCAGAAGGCGCGCAAGAAACGGCTCGTGTTGCAGGAACGGCCTCCATCGGAGGCGGCCGTTAAAGCTGACCCATCGCCCGGAGCATAGCGAACTCAGCAACCGCCTGGTCACGCTGAGCGGCGACAAGCGCGACATGGGCGTCGCTGCGTTCTTGATCCGCATCAAGGACATCCAGCCGGGTGCGGCGCCCGGTGCGGAATTCTGCAGCGACCCCTTCAGCCGCCACCGAGGCTGCATCCGTCTGCGCCATGCGTGCACGAACGGAAGAACGGGCTGCTAGCATGTCCGACCACGCAGCGATGGTGGTCTCACGCACCTGGCGCTGGGTTAGCTGGTGCACCCGGCTTGCGGCATTGGCCCGGCGCCTTGCGGCTCGCGTGTTGGCATAGCCAGAGCCGCCGCTAAAAAAATCCCAGCGGCCATTCAGTGTCACGGCATATTGCTCCGCCTCGCCAAGCTCGATTCCAAAGCGTTCATTGTCGATCGTGCTGGCTGATGCGGTCACATTAAACTGTGGCAGATAAGCGCCTCGTTCCGCCCGCACGTTCTGTTTCGCAGCACGCATCCGATCACCGCTGGATCCAAGGTCTGGGCTGTTATCGAAGGCAGCCTTCAGGGCTTCGTCGAGGCCTTGCGGCATCGGTCGCGACGCCCTTGGAAGCGTTAGATCTTGGGGCGCGAGCTTACCAAAAACGCGGATGAAGAACGCTTCACTTCGGTCAAGGGCGCTGTCAGCAGCAATTTTCTCTGCCGTCGCAAGAGCAAGGCGCGCCTCGGATTGGCGAACATCGGTCATGGTGGCAAGGCCCGCCCGGCGCCGGGCTACACTCTCATCAAGACGTCGACGGACGATCGATTCATTGTCGCGGCGGACCTGCAAAATGGCACGATCACGCACCACATCGGCGATCGCGCTGGCCCCCTCCAAGATCACGTCCTGACGCGTTGCCTCGCTGTCATGGGCAACCGAGGTCGATGTCGCTTTGGCCGCACCAATGCTTCCTGAAATTCGCCCCGAGGTGAAAATGGCCTGATCGACCACAGCGCTCAACGCCCGCGGATCGCGGGTCTGGGTCAACTCGCCCGGCACACCATCAAGGCGCAGTGTTTCTTCGATGGATTGCGTAAACGCTTCCACGCGAACCTGAGGCAAGAGTTGCCCCCGCGCTGCCCAAAGCTCAGCCTTCGCCGCAGCGGCCTCGTCCTCTGCGGCGAGGATCGCAGGGCTTTCATCCGCTAGCTCGATCAGGAGGCGTTCGGTCTGCGCCGTCGCGGGTGCTGCCATGAGGGAAAAACCAAGGGCCAAGCTAAGCAGTCGCATGGAGCAATCCTTCAGCAGCATGATCATGATCAAAGACGGAAACAGGCCGCCGACGCGTCAACAACAAGAAACACTGCGGCACAAAAAAGAACGAGACGATGGTCGAGAGGACAACCCCGCCGGCGATCGCCGTCGCAAAGGGAGGCCAAAAATCTCCATCCGCCAGGATCAGCGGTAGAAATCCGGCAAAGGTCGTGAGCGTCGTTGAGGTGATATGGCGGGAGGTCTCAAGCACACCATCACGAACAGCTAAGCGATCTCCTGCCACCGCTTCAGGAATATTCTTCAGTGTTGCAATGATAATAATCGCCGCATTGATTGCCACACCCATAAGACCCATCAGTGCAATGATTGGTTGGAAGCCGAAGGGATAGCCCGAGATCGTCAGGCTGAGCATCCCAAGACCCATGGAAAGCACCGCCACAACCAACACGATCGCGCCGAGCCGGAAGCTGTTAAATGTCAGAACAATGACGGCAATAGCCGCGACAACAATGAGCCCCACAGAGCTCAACAATGCACCCACCGCATCTGAACGGTTCTCTGCGTCTCCGCCAAACGCATAGGTGTAACCCGGCGGCAAATCCAAACGTCCCTCGGCGACCGCCTCTTCGAAGGCCGCGACAACCGCAGACGGTAGAGCGTCGGCTGAGGTGTAAGCGAGGATCCGATTGACCCGCTCACCCTGATAGCGCCTGATGGTTGACGGTGCAGGCTCTAAGCTCAGGTCTCCCAGACCAAGAAGCGGTGTACCGACACCCTCGGTCGCCCTGCCGGTTAGCGACAGAGACGCCAGTTCTTCAAAAGAACCGCGGGCGGAATCGTCAAGACGCACGATAACGGGCACTTCATTCTCGCCCTCGATCACCGTGCCGCCCGGCGCGCCTTGCAATTTCGCCGCCAATCCATTGGCCACGTCACTCAACGCAAAACCGGCCTGGCGCGCTTCGTCTTCATCGACATCGACCCAGAGCTTTGGTTCACCACCCGATAGCGATGCCGTCGATACATTGACCTCGGGCAATTCAGACAGAATGAGCCGTGCTTGCTCGCCGAGCTCCTTCAGCACGTGAAGGTCACGCCCCTGAATTCGTAGCTCGAACGGCGCAGGTGCCGGAGGCCCCTGGACAAGAGAGCGCACATTGACCTGCACGTTTGGCATCGCTTCGGACAGCGATTGCTGAAGCTCGATCAGCACCTCTTGCAGCCCACTGAGTTTCTTTGCCGTGACCATGGCCTCAGCAAAGCTTCTCTGACCATCCTCATTCATCACAACGTTGTAGTAAAACGACGGCACCGAGCCCCCGATGAACCAATCGGCCTCTTCGATTGCCGGATGAGACTCAAGCAGATCGTCGGCGATCTCGGCTGCGAGCCGAGTCTGTTCTAGACTCGATTGAGACGGTAGCCGTAGCTCGACATGAAACTGGTTACGGTCAGCAGCGGGGAAAAACTGTGTAGGGAGTGTTGTCACCCCCACGAAGCCGAGAATTGGCGCCAACATCGCAACAAAAATCGAAAGGCGCGGCGCCGTGAGGCTCAAGCCCAAAAGGGATTTAAAGGCAGGCCCAACCACCGGAAAATCAATGCCGCCCGAGGCCGTGCGCGTCATGTTTTCGGACGGCTTTAAGAAGATGCCGGCCAGCGCCGCGACCACGGTGACGGCCAACAGAAGTGACGACAAGAGCGCAATAATCACACTGTCGGCAATTGGCCCAACAAACTCCCCAGCCCCGCCGATCAACAAAGTGATCGGTAGGAAGGCAAGAACGGTCGTCAGTGTCGAGCTTAAAAGGGGAATCCACAATCGGCCGACACTCTCTTCGACTGCATCTCTTGGTGAAAGCCCCCGGCGCAGCGCGCGACCGACAGCATCGCACATAACAATTGCCGAATCGACAAGCAGCCCCAACGCCACAATCAGACCAGTGATGGACATCTGGTGGATCGGAATCCCAAAGAAATTCATCAGTGTTAGGCTTAATAGTGTCGTCAATGGAATAGCCAGCGTCACCAAAAGCGCTGCACGCGGGCCGAGCGTAAAGAAAAGGATGGCGACAACGAGACTGATCCCCACGCCCAAATTAACCAGCAGCGACCCAAACCGCTGTTCAGCATACACAGCCTGGTCAAAGATAATTCTCAGCTCAATACCGTCTGAGAGGTCCTCTTCAAAAAAAGAGAGCTCTTGGCGAACCCGCGCCGACCACTGTCCGACCCGCAAACCATCATCGATCCGTGTTCCCACAACAACAGCACGACGGTCATCGATAATAGCGGTGACAGGCTGCGGCTGTTGAAGACCACGCTGCACATCGGCCAAATCGCCCACCCGGACTTGCGTGCCGTCGGCGGTTTCACGGAGGGGGACATCCCTAATGCGGTCGAGCGTATCGAGTGCGCCGCGGACCTCCAGCGCCACTTCATTTTGTGGGCCAAACACTTGCCCTGCTGACGACTTGGAGTCGGCAGCGGCCAGCGCCCGCGCGATGTCGCTCTCCGATAAGCCCAAGGATTGGGCCAGATCACTCCTCAGGGACACGGAGATCTCTTCCGGTCCAGCGCCGCTAATAGCCGTATACTCTGTTCCCGGTATATTGCGCAGACGCGACTGCAGTTCATCCGCTGTCCGCTTAAGTATAAGCTCATTTGGTTCACTGTCAGCGTCCCAAACCAACGCTGTCAGCACCGTGAACGCATACCCTCGGTTATCGATGAAACGTGGATCAGCAGCGCCCTCTGGCAACAGAGGGACAGCGTCAGCGAGGGCGTCACGGACTTTCGAGAAGGCTTGATCGGTGTTGTTGATAGAGTCTTGGAGAACAACCGTGATCGACGACAAGCCCGTGCTGGAGCGGGATGATACGGTATCAACCTCTTCGAGTTCACGAAGCCGGTCTTCGATCCGTTGACTGACCAAACCCTCAACGCGCTCGGCGCTGGCGCCGGGATAAGCCGTCAAGATCGTTGCCACACGGTTGCGGATCTTGGGGTCTTCCTGCTGCGGCATCGTCAAAAGCGCTGCCGTGCCGCCGACCAAGATGAGCATCAGCACCATCATCAGCGCGCGTGGGGTATCGAAGAGAAGTGTTTTCATGTCTCGTCCTCAGCGCAGAATTGACGAGGAGGCCGCGCCAACCGCTGCTCCCGCGCCGAGATTCGTCTGTACCTGAACCCTCTGCCCAGGAACGAACCGGAAGGGCGACGTGGTGACGACGAGATCACCGTCCTCAAGCGTGCCCGTCACGAACACCTGGCTATCTCCGATCGAAATAATCTCAATGTCTTTGCGGCGGATCGTCTGCCCGTCGCCATCATCGACCACGACATAGGTCGACCACAGACCACGATACCCCTCCTGCAGAGCGGCGGTTGGAATCCAGACACCGGTGGCGCGACGTTCTTGGCTAAGACCAATGCGAACGAGCGTTCCTGGAATAAAGCCTGGGTCCTCTTCAATCGCCAATCGCACTTTACGACTTCTTGTCAGCACATCCACATCTTCGCTGATCCCGCGAACGATTCCATCAGCTTGCAAATCTTTTGCCGAAAGCGAGTATCGATCACCAACTTCGATGTAGCGCGCGAGCTCAGTAGGGACGCCGATTTCGGCTTCTAGTTCAGCCCGCTGATTGATCCGAACGACCGGTTGCCCAATCTGCACTACAGTCCCAGCATCAATGTAACGACCGACAACGTAGCCAGCGAACGGCGCTTTCAGTGTTGCATCTTCAAGATCTTCCGTGGCCCTTTCCAGGCTGCGCTCAAGCGCGCGCACCCGTTCACGTGCCGTGTTGCGCTCCGCATCCGCATTATCGAGCTCTTGCTCGGTGGCAAATCCGGCAGCGAGAAGTTCAACGATCCGGCCTCTGGTCGCATTGGCGGTGGACAGGACGGCTCTGGCTTCTGCCAATTGGGCGGCCGCTTCGCTCGCACGAATGTCGAGCCTAACGGGATCGAGGCGAGCAAGCACAGCTCCCTCTTCAACAAGGTCCCCCACTTCGACCAGCACATCATCGACTTCACCGGAAACCTCGAAGGCAGCATCAGCCACCTGGGCCGCCAGGATCCGGCCCGAGAAGTTTCGCTGTTGTTGGTAGGTATCCTGATAACGAACCTCCATCACCGCCACTGGAAGTGCGGGATCTTTTGATTCGTCTTCCGTCGTGTTTGTTACAAAACCACGGCCGACAAAAAGCGTTATCGCAACAACAATGGCCAAAACAGCCAGCCAGGCAACGCCTCGACCCAAGGCCACCAAAAATCGCAACATACTGATATTCCTGCCTTAATCGAGACACCATAGCCTCTGTGAGAACTGATATATGACAATTATTGTATTTTGTCACTAGTCATTTTGTCAAAACCGCGTTACCTAGAAGACGATCAAAAGGACAAAACACTTGCCCAGACTGAACCTCTCCGAGACAGAGACGCGCAACCTCATCCTGGATGAGGCTGATCGTCTGTTCACAGAGATTGGCTATGATAAAACCACCGTGGCCGATATCGCTCGGGCGTGCGGCTTCAGCTCCGCGAATGTTCATCGCGTCTTCGGGACCAAGAGCAGAATCAACAGGGCGATTGCGGAAAGAACGTTGCAAGGGCAGCTCGCGGAAGCGCGACGGATCGCCTTCTCAGAAAAAAGCGCGGCAATGCAGCTCGCGGCTTTTTACCGCTCTGTTCATCGCATGACGCTTGATACCTTTATTGAGAACAGGTGCGTTCACCGCATGGTGGCGGCAGCCATTCAAGAACGTTGGGAAGAGGTCGAGAAATACCGCATGGGGCTGCTGGAGACTTCCCAAGAGATCGTCGAAAATGGCGTGTCGCAGAACGAGTTCTCTGTTGGCGATGTGGATGAAGCGGGACGCGCTGTGCACATGAGTGGTGTGCGATACTGCCACCCGCTTGCGGTGGCGGAGCTGGACGAGGCTCCTGACGACGGCGCGTTCCAAAGCTGGTTGTCGCTGATCTTAAGAGGCCTTGGATATCAGGGACCATTGCCGCTTTACTAGGAAGCTGAAAGATCCTGCCGTGCCAGGACGATTTCGTCAGCCATTGTGATGAGGTGATACAAGCTGCTGGAGGGCATATGCTGTGAAAGCTGCGTTCCATCGACAGCAAATTCATCATGGTACCCACCACCCAATGCCTCGGGAAAATATCGGTCCATCGTCCGTTGAAGAAGAAGAGCAGCTTGATCAAAGCTTGCATCACCCCAACGGGCAAGCATGGTGATCGCTCTTATATGCTCCGTCTGCGGCCATAATCGACAAGCGCCACTATCGTGGCCAGTCACCAGCTGAACCACATTCGCCATCAGCGCGGTTTCATCATGGTACCCAACAGAGCGCGCCCGATTAATCAAGTCATGAGAAACGCTGTCGATGCCGCCTTGGGCCGCTAGCCACGCCCACTCGACCATATGGCCAGGCTCTGCTTCTTGCCCTTTTTCCGGGTGGAGGTTCCAGTTCTCATCAAAGAACTCGCGAACAATGTGCGCTTCGTCGTCATAAAGAACGTCTTTAAACAGCTGGCGCATCTCTTCCAGTCGGTCATCTTGATCAAGCGGCATGTCAGCCTGCTGCATAACCATAAATGCCTCAAAAAGATGCATATGCGGATTTTGGCGGCGAAGCGAAATGGGAGGATTTCCTTCTGCGTAACCCCCCATTTCCATCCGTAGACCATCCAACACACTCAGGACAAACCGCGCCGCGTCCAAAGCTCGCGCATCGCGATAGGCACGATACCGCTCCGCAGAAGCAAGAAGGACAAAAGCATGGTCATAAAGGTCAAGCCTACCATCGAGCACGGTGCCATCAGGGTTGAGCG
>JBCCBY010000076.1:0-11210 GCA_039033795.1 Pseudomonadota bacterium
CCGCTGAGTCGGTTTGCTGCTATCAATTTCAGCAACTGCCATCCGGGCTTCATAGTCGTCGAGCAAGGCCCGCAACCTTTTGACAAACGCGAGGGTCTCCGGCCGGGAGCGTTCATAAAGATGCTGTTGAAACTGGGAGGGCCGGGCATGGCCGGTGCTTCCCACAGGGGGATTATCACGAAGCTCCGCATCGTGAAAAAAGTAGTTGGCGACATCGAGCCGAAAACCATCGACGCCGCGGTCAAGCCAAAACCTCGCAACATCGAGCATGGCGTCCTGAACCGCGGGATGATGGAAATTGAGGTCGGGCTGCTCCGCCAAGAAATTGTGAAGGTAATATTGCCGCCGCCGCGTATCCCACGTCCAGGCTGATCCACCGAACACGGAGAGCCAATTGTTGGGCGGCGACCCATCGTTCTTTGCGTCCGCCCAGACATACCAATCGGCCTTGGGATTGGCGCGATCCTGCCGGCTTTCCTTGAACCACGCATGCTGGTCCGAGGTGTGGGAATAGACTTGATCAATAATGACTTTAAGGTTGCGGGCATGCGCCTCGGTGAGCAGATCATCAAAGTCAGCGAGCGTCCCAAACGTCGGATCAACGTCACAATAATCGGCCACGTCATAGCCATAGTCAGCCATGGGTGAGGTAAAGAACGGCGACAACCAAATCCCCTCCACCCCAAGATCAGCCAAGTGATCGAGCCTACCGATCACGCCCCGCAGATCACCAACGCCATCGCCATCGGAATCGGCAAAACTCCGTGGCCAGATTTGATAAAGAACAGCGCCGCGCCACCATTCGTCCATGGTATCCTCAAGGGTTTAACGGCTTTGTCCGTTAGCACGCCTTGGGCCTCACGCCACTCCCGTTGACCGCAGCACGCATGCGTCTGAGGGAGCACCTCAGCAATCACATGTCTTCGATGGACAGCTTTCCAAGGTCCACGTAACGCGCGTCCATCGGTGCTTAGGAGAGGTTGAGATGAGAGCCGCATTCTACTTCGGTTTGATCGCGCTTGGTTTGGTCGGCTGCTCGGACGATGATCAGCCTGACCACAGCTCGGTCACGACCTTCGCGCCAGGACCGTGCACCGTTGGGGTGTTCGGCGGCGCTGATCCCTTCATCGCCCTCACCCAGCGTGACAGCGTTTTCTCTTATTCCTTCAGCGATGGCCGCCGGGGAAGACCAGGTGACGGCTCCATCGTTGCGTGCGGCGACGCTGCGGTGAGAGTGGATGGCACGGCCGTATGGGAACGAAGGCCGATTAAAATCACCAACACGCAATTCGAATCAGGCGGCGTGATGCTGGCAGGACAGCTGCTTGAAAGCACCAATGCCGATTCCGCTTCGACCCTGATTGTCTTGGCGCACGGCTCAGAAGAGCTGGGGTGGATCGAAGCAGTGAGCTACCCTTATCAATTTGTTGGGCGCGGGGTTTCTGTGTTTGTGTACGACAAACGCGGCACTGGACAGTCATCAGGCACCTATTCTCAAAACTTTCCTCAGCTTGCCGACGACCTCGTGGCCGCTTCTTTGGAGGCCAAGCGCCTTGCCGGGGACCGGTTCGGACGGTTTGGCTTGTTCGGGTTCAGCCAGGGAGGGTGGATCGTACCTTTGGCGGCAGAACGATCGGAGGCTGATTTTATCGGCATCGGCTACGGCTTGGTCGTCGACATCTTAGAGGAGGATGCCTCCCAGGTTGCGTTGGAATTGCGCGAGGCCGGGTATAGCGAGGACGTTATCGCCATCGGCAAAGAGTTCACCGACATCACCGCGCGTCTTGCGGTTTCTGGGTACACCGATGGCCTCGAAGAGCTCGATGCGCTGCGCGATCAGTATCGAGAGGAAGAATGGTTCGGGCAAATTCGAGGCGGCTTCAGTGGTGTCCTGCTTGGCATGTCGACGGAGGAGCTACGGACAAACGGCATCCCGATGTTTGATCGCTTAAACATCGACTGGTCGATCAAACCGATGGATGTCCTCCGCGACGTCAGTGTCCCTCAACTCTGGGTGCTGGCCGAAGATGATCGCGAAGCACCAATCGCCACAACCCTTGACCGCTTGCAGACCTTGAGGAGGGAAGGAAAGGACATCACGATTGTCAAGTTCCCCGACACCGATCACGGCATGTGGGAATATGAACAGGATACTGATGGGGCGCGGCGTTATACCCGCGTGACGGACCGTTACTACGATCTGTTGGCGGATTGGGCGAACGACTCACTGCAAGAAGACTATGCACGCAGCACGCAAGAGTAAAACCAGACGAACGCAACAGACGAAAGATCGTAGGCTGTCTATCTCAACCACCACAGCTTGCGCCGCCGAGGACGCAAAAGCGGGAACAGTGGGGGTGGTTCAGTTTCACCGCTTGGCTCGCTTCTTTCAGTGTCTCACCCATGTCGAACTGCGGGTCATAGGGCAACAATGTGCACGCGGCGACGCGGGGGGTCTCTTCGCCTTTTCGCTTCACCACCATGCGGCTCGTTGAGCACATCACCGTGTCCTTTGGCATGCTGAGGGTCGTCCAGCACTGCTCCGTGATCTCAGGCGTATCGAGCGTTGCGTCCATCTCCGGAAACAGAACAAGTTCCTCAGGGTTGCTCACATCGATTGGTACGCCGATTGCTTTCATCAAACGATCGTATCCCAGCTTTGCGTCGTCCACACTCTCCTCGGCAAGCTGCCGACCCGCGATGGCGACGCTAAAGCCGTGCTGGCCGAGCCATTGCACGCCATCAAGTGCTTTGTGCCACGAATCAGCGCCCCGCTCGCCTTCATGGGCCTCTTGGGTGTAGTGATCGAGGCTGACGCGCATCACGATGTTGTTGCCATGGGCTGCCTGGAGCGCGATGAGATCCTCTTCAAATCGCCGCATTGGCCGCATCGCATTGGTCAGCATCAAGACTTTCATGCCGCGATCGAGGACGCTCCAAAGGATCGGCATCATGTCCCGGTTCATGAAGGGCTCACCGCCGGTGAAACCAATCACTTCGGTCTTGATGCGATCACGGGCGATTTCGTCCAAATACGCATCGACTTCTGCTGTTGTGATGTAAACCAGCGCATCATTGGTCGGCGAACTTTCGATGTAACAGCCTGCGCAGGCCAAATTGCACAGTGTTCCCGTGTTGAACCAAAGGGTCGTGAGGTTAGAAAGCGGTACAAACGCCCGGCGCTGTCCATCAGCCGTGAGGGTTGGGTCATCGAATTTACCCAAAGCAAGTGATTGACCTTGGCGGCGAAAAGGGGACTGCGCGGGATCGGGAAACTGAACCATCGATAAAACCTTTCGCCGACGGGTGATATGAGGTTACGACCAATCTGGACAGTTGACGAGGGTAACTTTGGCGCGGCCAGGGGCGAAGCTGTTGTCAGATCAGGGATCACAGAGGATTATCACGCATGAACATTGAAAACGCCCAGCGGTATTATGGGCAAGTTTTACAAAGCTCCTCCGACCTGCGCACGGATGCGTGCTGCACAACAGAAGCGCCGCCGCCATCCATTCGCGCGGCCATGGCCAACGTTCACGACGAGGTGTCTGGCCGTTATTATGGTTGCGGTCTTGTCGCCCCCGAAGCGCTCAAAGGTCTTTCCGTCCTTGATCTAGGATCGGGGTCAGGACAAGACGCCTATGTGCTGGCGCAACTTGTTGGCGCCGACGGCCATGTTGTTGGCGTTGATGCGACGCCCGAACAGCTCGCCATCGCCAATCAGTATAAGGATTGGCATGCTGAGAAATTTGGCTTTGCCAATGTCTCGTTCCTCGAAGGCAACATCGAAAAGCTTGACGAGCTTGACCTTGAGCCAGGCAGTTTTGATGTCATCGTCTCCAACTGTGTCATCAACTTGGTTCAAGACAAGGGGGCTGTGTTCCGTGGTGCGCATAAACTTCTGAAGACTGGCGGGGAGATTTATTTCTCCGACGTTTATGTTGATCGCCGCGTCCCTGAAGAGCTGACCAAAGATCCAGTGCTTCACGGAGAATGCCTGTCAGGCGCGCTCTATTGGGGAGACTTTGACCGTGTGGCGAAGGAATCTGGCTTTGGTGACCCCCGCCTTGTGACTGATCGCCCGCTTGGTATCGGCGATCCCCAAGTCCAAGCGAAGGTCGACGGGTTCCAGTTCTTTTCCGCCACCTATAGGCTTTTTAAGCTCGACGGTCTGGAACCCCAATGCGAAGACTACGGACAGGCTGTTCGCTATCTCGGAACAATCGAAGGAATGGATAAAGCCTTCGCGCTCGACAATCACCACTGGATTGAGACCGGTCGCGTGTTCCCCGTCTGCGGGAACACCTGGCGGATGCTCAAAGAAACGCGCTTCGCGAAGCACTTTGAGTTTTACGGCGATTTTTCGCGACACTTCGGCATCTTCGAAGGATGCGGGGTCGACATTCCCTACAAAGACAGTGCTCCTGATCCTGATTTATCGAGCGGTTGCTGCTGATGCAGGGAAAGCCCACAGTTTTCATCACAGGCGCCGCGGGCCTTCTTGGCGGTGAGCTCACAGGACAGCTGAAAGCGCGCGGTTATGACGTCATCGGACTGGTCAACCGCAACCCTGAGATCTGCCGAAATGACCATTCGATTGTCGAAGGTGTCAGGACGATCAAAGGCGACATCACGGCGCGGCGGTTTGGCTTGGCCGAGACGGCATGGGCTGAGCTGACGGCTGAGACTGACCTGATCATCCACTGCGCCGCGGTCACAGACTTTGCCGCTGATTGGGCTATCCACCAAGCCGTCAATATCGATGGTACACGGCATGTGATCGAGTTGGCCGAAGCATCAGCCGCAGGTTTGGTGCATATCAGCACGGCCTATGTCTGCGGCGATCGCGAAGGGACAATTCGAGAGCAAGAACTTGGCGCCGATCAGGACTTCACCAATGGCTATGAAAAAAGCAAAAATATCGCGGAGCAGCTGGTCCGTGATTGCGCCGTGCCCCATGCCATTGCCCGTCCCAGCATCGTGCTTGGCGATCACACCGACGGCCGTACCCGGAGCTTTGATACCATCTATCCGATCATCAAAGTGTTGACCGAGGGGCGTGTCACCACGATGCCGGCGCTCCCGTCAGCGACACTTGATATCGTACCAATCGACTATGTCTGCGATGGTGTTCTCCAGATGGTGGAACGGTTTGACGAGGCGCAAGGCCAGACGTTCCATCTCATCGGGTCCTCTCCGATGCCGCTTGATGCCTTTGAACGCACAGCCCCGAAATTCGAAGGGTTGCATCACCCGTCCTTCGTTGATCCAAGCGAGTTTGACCTCACTGCGCTGCCATCCTCTGAACGCCGTTTCTTTCAGCGGGGCGCGGAAATCTACGCAAGCTATTTCACCCGCAATCCGCGTTTTGATGATAGCGCTTTTCGCGCTTTTTCTGGCAAGGAACCGCCTCTGACCGAAGATCTGTGGTGGGAGCGCCTCGTTACCTATGCGTTGGATGTCGGCTTTATCAAGCCGCGCAAGAAAACAAGCGCGGCGTGAGCACAGCCCGCATCGCCATCATGTGCCGCTATCCTGCGCCAGGGCGCGCCAAAACACGGCTGATCCCTGCACTTGGACCAGAAGGTGCCGCCGAGATGCACCGTGTCCTTGCTGAGCGCACGGTGGCAACAGTGCGTGCGTCGGGCATCCCCTTCACCCTTTGGGGAACAGGTGGTTCAGCTGCTCTGTTTACTGAATGGCTTGGTGATGTGGGCGTCAAGATGCAAGGGGAGGGGGATCTGGGTGAACGGCTTTTGGCGGCCGTCGAGCGTTACCCCATCATTTTTCTTGGCACGGATGCCCCTGATCTTACGCCGGATCACCTTCATCAATCGGTGGAAAGCTTGAAGAAGGGCAGGGCCGTGATCGGACCAGCGGCCGATGGTGGGTACTGGCTTCTTGGCCTCCCTCTGCCTGCTGACGACCTGTTCTCCGGGGTTGAATGGGGGACGGAGACTGTCTACGCGACCACCCGCAAGACGATGGACCGGCTCGGGATCGACCCAGTGGTGTTGGAGGAGCTGCACGATCTCGACAGGCCCGAAGATCTTGTCCGTTGGCCTGAACTTCGACCGTGACAGGCCTCTCGATTGTCATACCCGCCCTCGACGAAGCTGAGGCCCTGCCAAGGCTTATCCGATGCATCAATGCTCTCGATCCGCAACCTGACGAAATCATTCTGGTCGATGGTGGTAGCGTCGACGACACGGTTAAACTCGCTGAATTTGCTGGGTTTAATGTGCTCCACCAGGCCCCTGCCGGTCGCGCGCGACAGATCAACAAAGGCGTTGAAACCGCCAGCCAAGACATCGTTTGTGTTCTGCATGCAGACACAATCTTGCCGGACGATGCTGTGGCCATCATGCACCGGACCATGGCTGATCAAAAGACAGTGATGGCTGCCTTTATGGCGATACTGACGGGTCCGGATCAAACGCGATGGGTGACCAGCCTGCACAATTGGGCGAAGACTTGGTACGCACCGCTTCTTTTCCGGCCACATTTGTTTTTCAAGGGGTGCCGCCTTTTCTTTGGCGACCACGCGATGTTTTTTCGTCGCCGCGCCTTCCTTGATGTTGGTGGTTGTGATCCCGATATGATGGTGATGGAAGAGGCTGATCTTTGTGTAAAGATGACTGGTAAGGGCCGTATGCGGCTTTTAAACCGGATGGTGGCAACATCAGACCGGCGCGTGGCCGCCTGGGGCGGATTGAAGGCCAATTGGGTTTATCTACGAGTTGGAATCAAATGGGGGCTAGGCGTACGAAAACGTTTAGGTGATCAGTATCCCGATATTCGTTAGTGTTGCGCGATCGCCAGCACCGCATCAACACATCGCCGCCAACGCTCAAGCCGCATTTTTCGTTCGTCCTCGTCCATAAATGGCTGAAACGTCCGCTCTTTTTCTTGATAGGACGCCAATGCATTCAATGAAGAGAACCGGCCTGCTTGCAAAAACGCCAAATTGGATGCGCCCAATGCGGTGGTCTCCAGCACCTTTGGGCGATCAACATCGATTGCTGCGATGTCAGCCAATCGCTGCACAAACCAATCATTGGCAGCCATGCCGCCGTCCACGGATAATCGCTCCGTCGTTAGTCCATCGGCCTCGATCGCTTGAAGAAGGTCATGGGTTTGATAGACCACGCCCTCCAAAGCCGCACGGGCTAATTCATCCGGACCCGTTGAGCGCGTCATGCCAAAGACCGCGGCGCGCGCGTGGGGCGACCAATAGGGTGCACCCATTCCCGTAAAGGCCGGGACCATGACCACCTCTGCGTCGGGTTGCGCCCGTGCAGCACGGTTCGCCGTCTCGGCCGCGTTCTCCAGCACGCCCATTTCATCACGAAGCCATTGCACAGCCGCGCCAGCAATAAAGATAGAGCCCTCTACAGCAAAGGTCGGCTCACCATCGATGCGATAAGCGACCGTTGATAGCAAGCGGTGTGCCGATGGTTTTATCTCGTTCCCCGTGTTGACAACAATGAAACAGCCCGTGCCATAAGTGCTCTTCATTTGCCCAGGCTTAAAGCAGCCTTGGCCCACGGCCGCACCTTGCTGATCACCAATTACGCTCAGTATCGGGATTGATTGATCAAATACACCAGCAGCCGTCAAACCAAAGTCGGCCGCGCTGTCTCTCACATCAGGAAGAAGCGCACGCGGCACACGGAAAAGCTCGAGCAGCTCGTCATCCCAGTCTTGCGCTTTGAGACCAAAAAGGCTTGTCCGACAAGCATTTGTTGCATCGGTCGCATGCGCCTTGCCCCCTGTCAGGTTCCAAAGAAGCCAGCTATCAATCGTTCCTACAGCAAGATCACCAGCCTCGGCTCGGCCGCGCGCGCCCGCCACATTGTCAAGCAGCCAGGCGATCTTCGTCGCAGAAAAGTAAGGGTCGATCAGCAATCCCGACCGCTCCTGGACCAATGGTTCGTGTCCAGCGTCCACAAGTGCCTGACAAACATCAGCGGTGCGTCGGTCCTGCCAAACAATGGCATTGTGGAGCGGTGCACCGGTCGCACGATCCCATAAGACCACTGTCTCCCGTTGATTGGTGATCCCTAGACCGATGATTTGATGACCATCCCGTGTGGCATTATCCATAGCAGATCGAGCGGTCGAAAGGACCGAAGACCAAATCGCCTGCGGATCATGCTCAACGTAACCATCAGCGGGATAGATTTGAGGGAATTCCTCTTGTGCAGATGTCAATATCTCTCCTTCTGCGGAGAAGACGATAGCACGACTCGATGTGGTGCCTTGGTCAATGGCAAGAATGGCTTCTGACATAAATATGCTCCGAACGCATCAATCCGGCCCCTCTGTTTTAACGACTAAACATCGCGTGCCAACCGAATGCCAGTGAATTGCCAGCGCGCAGAGGGCGGAAAGAAATTTCTGTACGTGCTGCGCACATGACCGGGGGGCGTCACGCAACTGCCCCCCTTCAGCACGAGCTGGCTCGACATAAACTTCCCATTGTACTCACCGATTGCGCCTTGTGGTGGCCGATATCCTGGATAGGCTGAATACGAACTTTGTGTCCAATCCCACACCGTCCCGTAAGCCGAACCGAGGCCTTGATCACGGCCGACAAGATGCGGATGAAGACAAGCCCCCGTGTCAAGAAACTGGCCTTCCGTTGATGACGATTGTTGCAGAGCTATTTCAAGCTCGTGCTCACGCGGTAGTCTGGCCTTCGCCCATTCCGCATAGGCCAATGCTTCGTAGGCTGAGACATGAGAGAGAATGCGATCACGCCGAAGCGGGATCAAACCATGCAGCGAAAACTCGAACCACGCGCCATCGATCTGGTGCCAATAGAGCGGCTGGGTGATCGCGTTTTGTTGGACCCAGGCCCATCCATCGGACAACCAAAGCGCTGGGCTCTGATACCCGCGGTCATCAAGAAAATCGAGAAACTGGCCATTGGTGACCGGCGTTCCGTGAACGGCAAAATCTTGAAGCCAAACGCGATGGGTCGGGATCTCGTTGTCAAAGTGAAATCCCTCACCAACATAACCCACATCATGCAGGCCACCGGCAAAGTTGACCCATCGTTCATTGGCAGCGACGCTTGATGGTTTTTCATCGCCTGACAATCCAATCGCCATGGGAAACACGGCCGGGAATAAGGGGTTGAGGCCAAATGCTGCCTTTATATCAGTGCAAAGAAGCTCTTGATGTTGCTCTTCATGCTGAATTCCCAGCTCGATCACATCCGCCGCGCGGGTCCAGGCGTGCTCTTTCAACGCCAGCGCGAGAGCACCGACGCGTTCGTCCGTCGCGTGACGATAGGCCATCACCTCCTGGCAAGTGGGGCGCGACAGAAGCCCGCGGTTTTGGCGCGGCCAGCGCTCACCCACGGCCTCATAGTAGGAGTTAAAAAGAAAGCCGTACTGCGAATGAAACGGTTGAAACCCATCATCAAATTGCTTGAGCAGGAACTCTTCGAAGAACCATGTCGTGTGGGCCAAATGCCATCGCGCCGGGCTTGCGTCGGGCATCGCCTGGAGCACCATGTCTTCGGGCTGAAGGTGTTTGACGAGATCGTTGGTGCGCTGCCGCGTGCGGTCAAAACGGGCCAAAAGCGACGAACGATCCTGGTCGGCGGGCGCCGCGTCGGTCTGAGCATGGTGAACCATGGGATGTTCTTCGCTGGAGCGTTGACCATGCTTCTACGATGCCAACGCTAGCGCCTTTCTCCGCAGACCCTTGTTGCTTGCATGTTCTGTGGCCCTTGTCCAATGCTGCAACACACCTCGTTTTGCCCTTGCTCACTTGACCGTTTTGACCGCCGCGAAAGGCAAATCGACCCGCAGGCTCGCGGTCTTTTTAAACACCAACCTGTTCACGATCAACGATACAATCACGATGCTGAAGAATGTGATTGCCATAAAGTGGATGTAGTGAAGATAAGCAAGCCAATGAAGCAGGGTGTAAAGAATGCTTCCCTCGCCAAGCCCGTCGATCAATCGTGCCATGGCCCCCTCGGTAACCGTCCCCGTAAAGACTTCGCGTGTCGCATCGGTGCTCAGAATAAAGGCATGCACAGCATAGAAACAAACACCGAACACCACACCGATCATCGCGGTGCGGTAATCCACGTCGTTGAACATCAATGCTAAGGTGAAAGCAGCCAACACAGGCATCGAACTGAGGCCGTAGAGCTGCTGCAAGAGATTGATCAAACTCTCCGCGTTCGCAAAAACAGGGACCATGGAAATCGCCAGAACAACCATAATCAGGGAAAAGATGGTCGCGACTCGCGGCACGTTTACCTCTGGGTTGATGTATCGCTGGTGCACATCGCACACGTAAAGGGCTGCTGCTGAATTCAAGAGAGAGTTGAACGTTGTTAAAACCGCCGCGGCCATCATCGCCGCAAATGCTCCGGAGAGATAAGGAGGCAAAATATCGCCCACCAACATTCCGAATGCTGCATCGTTCACATCGCCATAGAGCTTGAAGGCAACAACGCCCGGAACAACCACGATCACCGGAACAATCATCAGGCGAATCGCAGCGGCAGCCATGATCCCTTTTTGGGCTTCACCGATGGTCTTTGCCGCCATCGCGCGCTGGGTAATTGTCTGATTGGTCGACCAGTAATAGATTTGTATCAGCACCATTCCCGTAAAGAGCGTACGAAAGGGTATGGGCGATTCGGCTGAACCAATCATCGATAAACGCTCGATCGGTACACCGCTTGAGATATCGAAATCGACGGCGCGCAACGCCAGAAAAACAACCAACAGCGCGAGGGTCAAAAGCCCAACGCCGCTGTAAGTATCCGACACCGCAACAGCGCGCAGGCCACCGAGTATTGCATAGGCCGCACCAACCACCGCGAAGAACATAGCGATCACCATAAGCGGGATATCGGTGTTGAACATGGTCTTCATAAAGAGTGAGCCGCCATAAAGAGCCGCAGGCAGATAGATGAGCAGGGTGCCGGCCATAAATATGACTGAAATGAGCGCACGAATATGCGGATTGTTGTAGCGTTTTTCCAAAAGCTCTGTGGTGGTCGTGCACTCATTTCTATAGTATATTGGTATAAAGAGGAATGCGAGCACAAAGAGCCCCGCCACAGCCGCCAACTCCCACCAGGCAAGAAGAAGCATTTGATTGCCGTTCATACCGACCAACTGGTCCGTTGACAGATTGGTCAGGGTGATGGATCCCGCGACAAAAAACCAAGGCAG
>JBCCBY010000077.1:0-11096 GCA_039033795.1 Pseudomonadota bacterium
AGGGCCGCGAGCGACGCTTCAGCGCCAAGATGGAGACCGCCCGCCGTCACGCTCGCAAGTCCGATAAGAGCAGCAATCGCAACCGCCGACACGACCGCCACAATGCGGTTGCCTTGCGCTGTGTGAAGAACCGCGTTCACAAACAGCAACGCCGCCGCCGCCGTCAGCGCCGATGCCAACACCATCATGCCGTCGGTCAGAAAATCGAGCTGGCCATAAAGAATTGCCTGAACACCAGCGACGGAAGCCAGCAACAACGCGCCCGTCACCGCGGTTCCCGAGCGGCGTAGAAAACTGATGATCAGGAGCGCCAGGGTCCCGAGCGCCAAGGCGCCCAAGGTTGCATTCTGCAGCAAGCCAACGTCGCTTGGCGACATCATCGCTTGGACGCTCAACGCCTGCTTATAATCCGCAAAAGAGAACGCGTCGCTCAATCCGCTCATGCTCGGTCCCACCTCGCTCACCCACCGAAGAGAATTGAGCGGAATGCCCAGAAAACGCAAGGATCAGCGTGAAGTCTTGTTAACGCCGAGGCGGTTAACCGCCGCGGATCGCCGTCTTGATCGCCTCGAGATCATTGGGGATTTCCGCGTAGATCTCAGGTTGTCCATAAAGCGCCTCATGGGTGAATGGCAGGCCGGGACGCTCACCGGTGACCTCTTCCACTGCATCAGGAAATTTCGCAGCGTGCGCTGTGGCCAGGGTGACCAAGGGGCCATCAAGACCGCCTTCCCGCGCGACCCGTGATGCATGAAGCCCGATCGCTGTATGGGGGTCGAGGATCATCCCTTGACGGTCCTGGGCGCGTTTCATCTCGCGGGCAATCTCTGAGGAACCCGCACGGGCTGATGAAAAGCCGATCAGGATCGCATCGAGAACCTCGCGCGGAAGGCAAAAGGATCCGTTCGTTTTGAGGCTCTCCATCAGCGAAAGCGTCAGCCGGTCGTCGCGACCGGATGCTTCGAAAATCAGCCTCTCAAAATTGCTCGCCACCTCGATATCCATGGAGGGCGCCTCGGTCTGGGTGATCCCTTTCTTTTCATAAAGACCGGTTTTCATCGCACGGTCGAGAATGTCGTTCTCGTTCACAGCGACAATGAGTTGGCCAATCGGCGCGCCGAGGCGTTTTGCGACATAGCCCGCAAAAACATCGCCGAAATTGCCCGTTGGCACACTGAAATGGACTGGACCATCGCAGTCGAGCGCGAGGCTTGCTGTGACGTAGTAAGTGACCTGCGCGGCAATCCTTGCCCAATTGATCGAATTAACGCCGCCTAGCGCAACCTCCTCCGCAAAGGGACGATCAGCAAAGAGTGCCTTAACCGCCGATTGGCAATCATCGAAGGTGCCCCGGACAGCAAGGTTAAGCACATTGTCCGCGCCGCTCGTGGTCATGAAACGTCGCTGCACCTCAGAAATCCGCTGATGGGGATGGAGACTGACGATCTTAAGATGAGCGCGACGCGCCAGCGCAGAGACCGCAGCACCGCCCGTGTCGCCTGAGGTGGCCACAATCACTGTCATTCGACCACCGCGCTGGCTCAAATCGCGTTCGAACAGACGCGCGATCAACTGCATGGCGACGTCTTTGAACGCCAGGGTTGGGCCATGAAAAAGTTCAAGCAGATGCTCGTCTCCCCAAAGCGGAACAACCGGGCAGGTTTCGTCATGGCGGAAGGTGGCATAAGCGGCTGCGGTCATCGCGCGCGCTTCGTCAAGGGTGATGCTGTCGCCCGCAAAGAGCGTCAATATTTGGGCCGACACCTCGGCGAAAGGCTGACCGCGGAGCGCATCCATATCGAGCGGTTTGGGCCAGACTTTTGGCACGTAAAGACCCCCGTCCGGTGCCAGTGCTCGGGTGAGGACCCCAGGAAAATCAGCCTCAGGCGACTGACCACGGGTCGAGATGTAACGCATGGCGAGATCGCCTCCTGTCAAGCAACGCCTCGCCTAAGACGCCTTGGGCTATGAGCCAAGAGAGGACTTTCGTCTTAGCGCCCCTCGCACATCAAAAAGAGGTCGTCCGCACCCGTGCCGATCAGCGTGGTCGCTCCGACCGCGGTTGCAACAGTGGCGCCTGAGAGGATCCGTCCGGCCTCTTGATAGAGGACATCGGTCTCGCCCTCTTTGATGCGCAGCACCTGACTTGGTGCGGAATCGCGCAAGGCCTCTGTGAACGCTTTGTATTCAAAAGGCTGCGGGACGGAGCCGACAAGCAGGCCGCCCTCCTCATCGATTGATAAATTGTTGGGGAACGAACCAAGCGGAATGCGGCGATCGACTTCGAGTTGCCCCGTTGCGGGATCGCGCTCGAATTGGCGAATTGCCTCGGCGCGCATTTCTGCCAGATACACCGTCCCTCCATCGGGGCTGAGCGCGATACCGTTTGGAAAATTGAGATTGTCCGCGACGATGGACCAGTCCTCGCCATCGAAATAGAAAATCTGTCCAGTTCTCAGCCCAAGGAGGAAATCAATCTTGCCCTTCACCGATTTCCGGCCAGCGGCCGTGTCGTTGGTGACATAAAAGGAGCGCGGACCCGTCGCCACCACATCATTTGGGCTTAACAGTCGCGAATCAGAAAGTCGCTCAAGCAGCATCAAATCGCCATTCTCATCGACATTAAAGATAAGAATTTCCGGACCATCCTTGTTAACGACAAAGAGATGGCGCGACAGCACGCCCGTCGGCAGCCGCTCTTCAAACAAGGTGATTCCGGCTGGGCGAAAAACGCCTGGGCGACCATTCGTTCGGTCGCGCCATGAGCTGTCGTCCAACGGATTGTCGAGGTCAAAGCGCACGATCCCGCCGCGTTCAGCGCCGCCTCGCTCATCATAGACCGACAGATAGGCGACGTTCTCTCCTGGGATAGCCTCGATATCGGATGCGCCCGTGATGCCAAAAACCGGCTTACACTGAAGGCTGTTTTCCTCGGCGATTTCGTCGAATTGATGAAAAACGAAACCCAGCCAGATCGTCGTAACGGCAAGCGCAAGCGTTCCCGCTGCGACGAGGATCACCATTGGCAAGAACAGTCGCATCAACCCCACCTAAAGACACTGGTTTGCCCCGCTCCCTTTCAAGAACCAGACCAGCCATCTGGCAAGGACTCTGGGGAGTGTGATTTTGTTAGAACACAGCCGGCGCGGCCGCACCACCTTGGAATAGCCTTGTTCGATCAATTCATAGAAAGGTTGCGGAACAAACTGGGGATGCCTTGCTTTCCGTGTCCTGCTCGGCTAGCGGCGTCGTTCTTCGAAATTTTTGCCAGCGACATCCGATGAAAAAAGACACGCATCCCGACTACCATTTCATCACGGTGAACCTCACCGATGGAACATCGTTTCAGACCCGTTCGACCTACGGGTCCGAAGGCACCGTGCTGAACCTCGATATTGATCCATCGTCCCATCCCGCTTGGACGGGCGGTCCGCAAAAACTGTCAGACAAGGGCCGCGTGTCCAAGTTCAAGAACAAATTCGGCAATTTCGGCCTTTAAGGTCCCCTCATGGCGGGCTCTGGACCGAAGCCCGCGACTTGGCGCCGTGCGCTGGCGATTGCGTGGCCAGCCAGTCTTGCGGCGATTGTCACACCTCTCTTAGGGCTCATTGATATCGCGGTGTTGGGCCGCGGTGCCGACGCCATTGCGCTCGCTGGAGCATCGCTCGGCGGCGCGGTCATATCGATCCTCTATTGGAGTTTTGGTTTTCTCCGGATGAGCCTGTCGGGTCTTTCGGCCCAGGCCTTGGGCCGCGGTGATGACGTCCAGTTGAGGGCCTACCTGCTCCAAGGTCTCAGCATAGGCTTGGCCATAGGAACCGCACTTGCACTCTTGGCAGAGCCTATCCGCGCCGCTGGGCACGTCTTCCTGGTCGAGACCTCCAAGGCCTCATCAGAGGCTGGTGCAGCGATGGAAACCTATTTGCGCATCCGCCTTTTTGCGGCACCAGCCGTTCTCGCCACCACAGCGATCCTGGGCTGGCTGACCGGACAGGCAAAGACCGTGCTTTTGATGGCAATCACAGCCTCCATCGCGGTCATCAACGCCGTTTTATCGGTTGTCTTTGTGTTGGAACTTAACCAGGGAATCGCCGGTTTAGCGGCGGCAACAGCGCTTTCAGAGGTCGCAGGCTTGCTTCTTGGCGGTCTGGCGGTCCTCTGGGTCACGCATCGCCGCGGAGGTGTGCGGCAACACTGGGACATCAGCCGGGCACGGCACGGTTTGGGCGCGCTGATGTCGCTCAATCGCGATATCTTTTTGCGAACGCTGCTGATCGATTTGGTGTTGTTGAGCTTTGCTCGCATTGGCGCTGGTTTTGGCGACCTCACCGTGGCGGCCAATCATGTCCTTCTCAATTTGGTGTTCACGGTGACCTTGCTTCTCGACGGCCCCGCTATTGCCGCGGAGACCTATGTTGGACAGGCCCTCGGCGCCAAAACCGACAAACCGCGGTTTTTCCGTGCTGCTTGGCGCGAGACGGCGAAGATTTCCGCGGTGCAGGCGATGGTCCTCAGTCTTGCGATGGCGGTTTTTGGTTCGGCGCTTCTTGGGATCATCGTCGGCGGGGGCCCCGACAGCGGCGTCGTTGTCGCGGAGGCGCACCGGTATCTGCCCTGGGCGATGCTGATGCCACTCGCCGTCGCTGGCGCCTATCATCTCGATGGTATCTATATCGGAGCGACTCGCGGCGCTGCGTTGAGAAACACGATGGCGTTGTCGGCGCTGCTGTTTGCCGCGACAGCATTGGTGTTGGTGCCGCTTTTGGACAATCACGGCCTTTGGTTGGCGCTTCTTGTGTTCATGCTGGCAAGGGGTCTCTTCTTGATGATGGGTTGGAAAGCTTTTCGCGCCATGGTTGCTGATGAGCGCGACGCAGCGCCGCCCTCGTCGGCAGCGGAAGACTTGCCTAAGTAACCGGAACCGCTGAAAGCTGCGCGCTGTGAAGAACCCCATCAACCATCTCGCGAACCCAGCTAATTTCCTCCGCACGACGAGGCCGCTGATCCCCTGGTTGGGCCTGGCGGCGGGATGTCTTCTTCTCTCCGGTGTGATTATCGGCCTCTTTGCCTCGCCCCCAGACTTTCGGCAGGGCGAAAGCGTTCGGATCATGTATGTCCATGTGCCAGCGGCATGGATGGCGCTTCAGACCTACGCCCTCATTGCCGGGGCAAGCCTTGTGGGGTTCATCTGGCGGCATCGGCTTGCTGACATCGCCGCGCGGGAAGCGGCACCCTTTGGCTTGGCGTTCACCATTCTCGCCATCATCACCGGTGCGCTATGGGGCAAAGTCACATGGGGCGTGTTTTGGGATTGGGACCCACGCCTGACGTCAATGTTGGTGCTGGTCTTTCTCTATGTTGGCTATTTGGCGTTGTGGAACGTGATTGAAAATGAGTGGACCGCAGCGCGCAGCGCCGCCATTCTTGCGATGCTCGGTGCTGTGAACTTGCCGATCATCAAATTCTCCGTCGACTGGTGGGACAGCCTGCACCAAAAGGCGACGGTGATTCGTGAAGGTGGACCGGCAATGCCGGCGTCGATGCTCATCCCGCTGATGCTGATGGCTTTGGGCTATATCGCCCTCTTCGGGTTTGTCTTTTTGATGCGCATGCATACTGTTTTAGCATCCAAACGGCAAAGGCCTGCGCCGCCTCCATCCAGCGTTGTGCTTGATGAGGCACCGGCCGCATGACGCCAGAGATGGGCCCGTATATCGCCGCCGCTTGGCTTGTCTCGGCGCTGACCCTCGGCCTTTTAACCGCCTGGGCGCTATGGGGTTATCAGCGGAGGGGCCGATGAATGCGCCAAGCCCCTATGAGCGCAGACGGCGGCGCGGTCTTTTCCTCTCGCTGATTGTTCCGGCCTTTGCGGGGTCTGTCGCTCTTTCGCTTTTTGCGATCTCGCAAACACAAGTCTACGCTTACGCACCCTCCACCCTCCCGCCGTTCGACGAGCTCGCAGGGCGGGAAGTCCGGCTTGCTGGCCTTGTCCTGGAGGGCACCCTTGCGAGCGGTGACGACGGTGTTGCACGCTTTACGGTGACCGATGGGGTTGGCCACGTGCCGGTCGCCTTTGAAGGCATCCTCCCTGCCCTGGTGGCCGAAAACGATGGTGTTATTGCGCAAGGTGTTCTCTTGGCAGACGGTCTTTTCCGTGCAAAGAATGTCCTTGCACGCCACGATGAGAATTATGAAGCCCCTGAAGTCATTAAAGCGCTCGAAGAGGCGCACGGAGACGTCCGCTGAGTTCTCAAACTCCCGCTCTTGTCCAGACACCTCGGTTCTGGAACCTTTTTGGTGCGCAGACCCTTGGGGCGTTTGCCGATAATTGTCTTCGCAACGCCACGATCGTGGCTATTTTTGCCGCCGCTGGTGCTGCGAGCAAAGACACGCCTTTCTACTTCTATGGAGACTTAGCCGAAGAGGCGCCCGCTCTTGTCTCCATGGGCTTCACCATTCCTATCTTTCTCTGCGCCATGATTTCCGGGCAATTTGCCGACCGGCTGCCCCGTCATGTCATGGCGAGGCGGCTTAAATTCATCGAACTGCTCTTAATGACCTTCGCGGCGGCTTGGTTTTTCTTGGGCCAGGCGCTTCCGCTGATTTTAACGCTGGCCTTGATGGGTGCACAGACTGCTTTCTTTCAGCCTGTTCGGTTCGCTCTCATGCCGCAATATTTCCCGGAAAAACAACTGGCACGCGCCAATGGTGCGGTGCAGGCGGGGACTTTTATCGCCATTGTTACAGGGCTTGGGCTTGGCGGCTATTTTGTGGGGGCCGACAATGGCCGGTTCATCGTCTCGGCCATGCTGATCGGCGCCGCTGGCATCGGCTTTGTCTTATCGACCTTCTTTCCCGAAGCGCCGCCGCCGGGTCGAGAGCCGGTCGATTGGAACATTCCCAAAATTGCTTATCGCTACGTCAAAGAGGCCGCCAAGGTCCCTGGCGTTCTTTGGCCGATCTTGGCCAATGGATGTTTTTGGATGGTTGGTGCGATGGTGTTGGCCAACATGCCGATTTTTATGCGCGATCAGTTGGGAGGGACGGGCCAGGACTATTCCCTTCTCAACGCTATTTTTGCGCTGGGCGCTGGCTTAGGATCGATCATCGCTGGCGTCTTTGCGTCACGGCTTAAAGAGCCCAAGGTGATGAGCGCGATCGCTCTTTTGTTTGGTACGCTGATGTTGATTTGCGTTTATGCGTACACCCGGGTTCCGCTCGATGGACCGTTTGTCTTTTTTAGCGGTCAAGGCTGGCCACTTATCATCATGTTTGTGCTCGCTTCGGCAGCGAACGGCGTTTTCTCAATCCCCATGCTCACGAGCTATCAGGCCAAAGCGCCAAAAGCGATAAGTGCACGGATTATGGGTGTTGCCAACATGACGAATGGCTTCTTAGCCACCGTCGGTGCCATCCTTGCATCGGTTTTCAGGCAACTTGGCGCCGACCCGTCTGAGATCTTCCTGATCATCGCGTTGATGCAGCTTTTCATCTTTCTCATCATGTATCGGCGGTACCAACGATTTGGTGGCGCCGGACAGGATCAGTCAGCCTAAGAAAAAGCCGCGGACCGGTGATGAAGCCGATGGGGCGGTGATTTACCGCCCGTCGTTGGGATCGGTGGGATTGCCGTCCACGGACGTCCAAAGCGATGCGCACGGAATGCGGCGTATGTCGCAACGATCGCGATATTTCTCGGCAATCTCCGTCACCTCAGCGAACAAACCCTTATCCAACGTGATCGGATCAAGGCCAAGGTCGATAAAGTTCTGGTTCTCGACATGCAGATCGTTTTCGTCCGCCTCGTTCCTGGGGTTATCAACCTGATCGATCTCCGCACCCGTCATATCAGCGATCATCTTCGCCAGATCGCGAACCCGATGAGTCTCGACCATTTGGTTCATAATGTGCACCCGATCACCGGGTTGGGGTGGGTTGAGGATCGCAAGCTCGACACAGCGGCATGTGTCTTGGATGTGTATAAAAGCGCGGGTTTGACCGCCCGTGCCATGCACCGTGAGCGGATAGCCGATCGCGGCTTGCATCAAAAAGCGATTGAGGACCGTGCCATAATCGCCATCATAGTCGAAGCGGTTGATGAGCGCCTCATCCTTTTTGGTCTCTTCAGTCTGTGTGCCCCACACAATGCCTTGATGAAGATCGGTGATCCGCATGTTGTCGTTCTTCGCATAATACTGGAAGAAAAGCGCGTCTTGCGTTTTTGTCATGTGGTAGATCGAGCCAGGATTGGCTGGGTACAGAATTTCCTGCTCAACCTCGCCGTTAACGCCGGCATCCACCTTCACTTTAAGATAACCCTCAGGGATCTTCATTCCCGCAGTACCATAGCCGTAGACGCCCATTGTTCCCAGATGCACGACGTGCACATCAAGACCCGAATCCACGATCGCTGCGAGCATGTTGTGGGTGGCGTTAAGGTTGTTATCGACCGTGTACCGCTTATGGGCAGCTGTCTTCATCGAATATGGCGCCGCGCGTTGCTCAGCAAAATGAACAATTGCATCAGGCTTGAATGAAACAATGAGGTCATGGAACGCATCATAGTCTTTGGACACATCGAGAATACGGCTCTCGATTTTGTTGTTCGACACCCGCTCCCAGGTCTCCAGACGATCAGACAGCGACGCGATCGGAGTCAGAGATTGGACCTCTAGCTCCACGTCAATCATCCGGCGAGAAAGGTTGTCAACGATCATCACATCGTGACCGCGTGCAGAGAGATGAAGGGCCGTCGGCCAGCCGCAAAAACCATCTCCGCCGAGGATCATCAGCTTCATGGGGGATGCCTTTGTTTAGAGAATTTCGCTGCTCTTAAGGAACGGCACGCGGTTCGGCAATGTCAGCGTGAGAACAACTAACAACAATGTTACAAATCACTGATTAGTAGGCGTTTTCGGGTTTCACGACGGCCTTCACCGTGAGCAGAAGGATCCGCATGTCGAACCAGAACGACCAATTTTCGATATAGGACAGGTCATAGCGCAGCCGGGCCTCCATCTGACCTGGCTCGGACGTCTCGCCTCGATAGCCATTGACCTGCGCCCAACCCGTCATCCCCGGCTTCACCCGATGACGTGCTGCGTAGTCCTTGATCACCGACGAATAATAAGCGTCATGCTTCAAGGCATGGGGCCTTGGCCCGACGAGCGACATATCGCCCTTTAAGACATTGAAGAGTTGAGGAAGTTCGTCGAGTGACGTGGCCCGCAGGATCCGCCCCATTCGCGTGATGCGATCATCATCCTTGGTGGCCTGTTGAACATCATCCCCATCTTCCATCACGCGCATCGAACGAAACTTGATGATGGGAAAAATGTCTCCTGCCATGCCTTGGCGGCGCTGGACAAAGAAGACAGGCCCTTTGCTGTCGATTTTCACGGCGATCGCACAGAGCGCCATGATAGGCGATAAGGCGATCAGTGCCACAAAGGCGACGATTCGATCTTCCAGCATCTTGGTGAAAATGTCCCAACCATCAATCGGCCGACGCTGGACCAAGTGGGTCGGCGTTCCGCCAACGGTGATCAATCGGCCTGCTCGGGTCACCCACAAAGGGTGCGGCGCGAGGCTCACATTGATCGGCAATTGTCGCAATTGATCGAGCAAGCCGTCGAGCTTCGATTCCTCGCCATCTCCTTGCGGGCAGACAACGAGATCATCGACCAAACCCTCTTCCACCAAGTCTTTCAAAGCCTGGAAGTCTTGCGAGTCCCCCGTGCTCAGTGATCCCGCCTCAAAACGGCTGACGACTTCGATGCTCTGATTGGCGAACTCTGCGCTGTCAGACAGGACCGAGGTGCGGTGTTCCGAACCGATCATGACAACACGTCGGGACAGAAGACCGCCATCCTGCGAAAGCCGCTTGAGGGTTCGCTCCACGAGGTAACGGAGCGCCAGAATACCCACCGACGCCATCAAAGCCCAAGCCAAGAGCCAACCTCGGCTCAAAAGCTGGGTAAGGCCCAAAGAATAGCACGCCGCAATAAAGCTCAGGACGATCAGCGCCCAACGAAAGATAAGGCCCCGCGCTGTTCGCCAGGCGTTGAGCAATTCGTCAAACCGGAAATAACCGCCCTGCCTCAACGCCTCGACGTAAATCAGGCTCGTGAGGAACCCTGCTGATGTGAGCACCATGGCGTTGGTGGCCATCAAAAATCCGTCGGGAAGCGTTGTGAGTGTCGCAAAGGGTGTCGCTGCCCCCGCGGCCAACGTGATCACAGCCACATGGAGCCAAGCCACTATGTCGGCACAGACTTCACGGGAAATCCCACGCCGTTTACGTTTCGACGTCGTCTCCATCCGTTGACGAGCGGTAGTCGACATAAAAGTTCTGTTGACCTTTCAGGCCGCTAGAGGCCCCACCAAACGCGATTGATCCCAGTTGTGCACTACCAGACAATCTCTTTCGGTGCCGTTTATTGCCCTAAGCTCATGACACAACACTCTTTCCTTCTGGAAAACGTATTATCGATACCAGGTCAAGCGAGTGGGCCGCAGCAATCGTTAAGGACAGACTGAATTGAATCTTAGGCGGTATTGAACCCAGAGGTTGTTGTTCTCACAATTCTCCAACCTTGTGCAAGTTTCTTCGGCATCGGGTTCTCGCGCGGGGGTGTCGAGGGTGAGCGAATTTGTCGTATAATGCTCGACGACGGGGCATCCGTTTGTCACGGATCGTCCACGCCTCTATGGCCGCAAGACGAGTAAGAAGCGCGAGGACCTATGAACCCTTTTCAGACCGCGATGGTTGCGGCGGCCGTGGACGCGAGCCGGTTAATCCTCGAGATTTATCGCCAAGGCGGCGAGCACCAAACAAAAGATGACGGCTCGCCCGTGACCCTTGCCGATGAAAAGGGTGAGGCCGCCATCTTAGAGACTTTGCGAAAAGCCCATCCGGCGGTTCCCATATTGGCGGAAGAATCGGTCGCAGCGGGCGATGTGCCTGACGTCGGCGATCAGTTTTTTCTCGTCGATCCGCTTGATGGAACAAAGGAGTTTGTGACGGGCACAGATGAGTACACCGTGAACATTGCTTTGATTGAAAAAGGTATCCCTGTTCTCGGTGTGGTCACCAC
>JBCCBY010000078.1:0-10995 GCA_039033795.1 Pseudomonadota bacterium
CCATTCAGGCCAATGCAATCATGGCCGGCCAACCTATGTCGAGCTCAAGCTGAAAGATGTTGAGCGTCTGTTTGGTCGGCGTTAGCGCGGGTTGACTTCACCATCTGCGTCTGGACCCTCGGGCCAGAGCCTCGCTGGCATTTCCATGAGCGACACGACTGTTGACCGGCGGGTTGGCCTTGCATCGGCGGCTCAGAAACTCTTCTTACGGGTTCTTGAAACGTGGCCATGGCATCGCATGTGTAAGCGGCGCTGACTGACGTGGGGCGAAGGCACGCTTCTCGGTCAGCGCGATCAATTTCTTTCATTCAGTGTGTGGTCTTCGGTCAGTGGGCGTGATAGCGGCCGAGCTTCACCACAACATTTCTACTCGGGAGTCGTTATGGAACAGGCGTTCATCGCGTCGTTTCTCACCGCTTTTGTCACTCTTTTCATCATCATCGACCCGATCCTGGTGGCGCCTCTCTTTGCTGCGCTGACCCACGACAATTCGACCAAGGAAAAGTGTGCAACCGCCGTGCAGGCGGCGTTGATCTCTGCGGGTATCTTGACGTTTTTTGCTCTTCTGGGACCGTGGATGCTTGGGCATTTGGGGATTGAACTGAGCTCCTTTCGGGCGGCAGGCGGCCTTCTTCTTTTTTTGATCGGTTTTCGGATGTTCTTTGATCCCGACGAAGAGGTCGAAGCCAAGCGGCCTGGTCCGAACGCGTCGGCACGGGACAGCGTGGCGTTCTTTCCGCTCTCCTTGCCGATGCTTGCCGGACCTGGGGCGATTGCCACCGTCATGCTGCTGATGAACGAGGGCACCGTGAAGTTTCCCGGCAGCCCCATCGCGGCCCAGCTCGGTGTGGTCGCCGCGCTCCTCACGGTGCTGGCGATTGGCGTGCCGGTGATGTTGTCATCGTCGCAGATTGCGCGGACGCTCGGCCGGACGGGCATGAACATGATCTCGCGCCTTTTGGGCATGCTGCTGATGGCGCTTGCGACGCAATACGTGTTCGATGGTATTCGTGTCGGGATCTTTGAAAGGGTCGGCCATGGCTAAAGCAGGGCTCCTTGTTGGCGATGTTGGCGGAACGAATGCGCGTTTTGCTGTTGCAACCCCCAACGGGGAACTTGCGGATATCATGCGTGTCGAGGTCCGGGATTTCGCGACCTCCGATGAGGCGCTCGAGCATTACCTTGACGGCCTTTCGGAGCCACCAAGCGAGCTTTGCATCGCGTCGGCAGGCAAACGATCGGGCGACCGCGTGACCCTCACCAACGCCCATTGGAGCCTGGCGGAGGGGGCGCTGCAAAGCCGTTTTGGCTTTACCAAGGCCAAGCTGGTGAACGATTTTGAAGCGCTTGCCGTGGGCGCTGCGGGTTTGCCAACGCAGCAGATGGTGGAGGTTCAAGCAGGCACCGCCATGGCGCCGGCACCAAGGCTTTGCCTGGGTCCAGGGACAGGGTTTGGTCAGGCTTTGTTGCTACAAGGAACACCGCCTCAGGTGATTTCCACCGAAGGCGGTTTCCGCTTGCTTCCCACACGGACGGAGCGTGACCGAAAGCTCTATCAACGACTTGAGACGATCCTTGGTGAACCGCCTATCTTGGAGGAGGCGGTGTCAGGACGAGGACTGGTGCAGCTCCTCGCGGCCCTTCGGGACGAGGCACAGACGATTGATCCTCCCGCCCTCACCGACGCCGCCCTCAAGGGACCGGGCGATGAACGGGACGCCGTGCTTTGGTTCTTCGATCTCCTCGCCACGGCGGCGGCCGATGCGGCGGTGATGCTTGGCGCTTGGGGCGGCGTGATCATCGGCGGCGGCGTCGTGCCGCGCCTCATCAGCCTTCTCGATCACGGGGCCTTCAGGACGACGTTCGCAAGGCCCTGCCAGATGCAGGAGCAGCTGGCAGCGGTGCCCATCCACGTGTTGAATGATGGGACAGCTGCCCTCAGGGGCGCTGCCGTTCTCGGTCGAGCGGTGTCATCGGATCATTAGCTTAGATAAATCAGGGTGAGGCCGATCGTGTTGCTGATACCGTGCGATAGAATGAGCGGCCAAAGATTGCGCCTAAGCCCCAGATAGATCAGCCCCGACACCAAGGCGATCGCACCCGTTGCGATCCACCCGGTGAGGCCCTGATAGTAGGCATGCTGTTGTCCAAAGATGATCGCTTGGCCGAGGATCGCCAACAACGGGGCGAGGGGAACACGGCGCATCGCTTGCTCTAACCGAAGAATGAGGATGCCTCGGAAAAGAATTTCCTCTGTGAACCCCCCAACCACCCAGGCGGTTGCGATCCAGAAGAGATAGGCCTCTCGATTTCCAGGCACATTATCAAAGCGCCCTTGGTATTGTGCATCAATGGCGAGGGTCTCATCAGTGGGACCGCCAAGGACGGAGAGAGCGACGCTCTCGGCCAGGCCGCCCGCAACAATGGTGACCACCAGCGCGAAGAGGGTCCACAAGGCCAACCATTGCGCTGTCTTGGGTCGCCGCAAGCCAATGGCCTGCACGCCTTCGGCTCGCCAGCGGATCAGCACCAGTGCAAGAAAGAGGGTGATGATGAGCGAGATCGGCCCGGCCACCATCCAAACGGCGTCGACCTGCAAAAGGATGGCTTTGCTTCCAAGCAGCACACCGACGATCAGCAAGAGATCGAGCAGAGCCTTGCGTCGCGAAAGGGGGCCTCGGCCCGCGGATGTCATGATGCACCCACGGCAGCCTGCTTCGATTGGCGTTCTTCAATCGCACGGGCCCGCTCCGTGAGGGAGCGGTTGCCCAGTGCCGCGGCCATCCTATCCAGAACCAGCGGAAGGTCGCAATCGACCTCTCGGCAAAGCGCCTCAAAGACCTCGCACGCCGTGCGGAGACGTCGTTCGAGCGTCTGATGCTGCGCTTTGCCCAAAGCCGTCAGCATCAGGAGCTTGCGCCGACCATCGCGTGGATCAGGTGTGCGGGTGATGACCCCCTCAGCGATCAAAAGCTCCACCCGCTGTGTGGCCACCTGGTGCGGTTGGCCCAGTTTCTCTGCGATATCTGCCGTTGACGCTGTGCCACTCTCGCCGATCAACAGGATCGTGGAGACGGCGCGGGCCGGTAGCTGCACGCCGACATCGCTGAGCAGGGTTTCGCCTTGGGTGACGATGAGATCAGCAAGACGGTCAAGCCGGTTGGCAAGAAACGCAGCGGCCAGCGGGTGGTCATCAAGGTGGTTTTTCACGGGGGGAGACGCGGCCTTTATTATACAATCAATTGTACAATAAATTGGATAATTAACGCTGTCAACAGGACCCGCAGCGGTTGGTTGCATCCGTGGGTGTCTCTCATGGCGAGGCCCACGGAGCTTTGATTGGTGTGAAGAGGGACCTAGCCCGCTTTTTGGTAGAGCGTTTGGGTCGGATAGGGGATCGACACGCCGTCGGTGTCAAAGCGTTCTTTGAAGGCTTTGGTGAGGTCGAATTTCAGTCCCCAATAGTCGGCCGAGGCACACCACACGCGAACAATGATGTCCACGGAACTGTCGCCCAGGTTGCCGACGACGATTTGTGGTTCAGGGTCGCTATGCACCCGCGAATCCGTCGCGATCACAGCTTTGAGGGAGTCCATCGCCTTGTTGATATCGTCTTCATAGGAAATACCCATGACAAAATCGACGCGGCGCGTGGCATTGGCGGAGAAATTGGTGATCGCGCCGCCATAGATATCGCCATTGGGGACGATGATTTTCACATTGTCGGGGGTGTTGAGGACGGTGGTGAACAGATTGACCTCTTCCACGGTGCCTGATTGGCCGCCTGCATTGATGAAGTCGCCAATCTTGAAGGGACGGAAAGCCAGCAGCAGCACGCCGGAAGCGACGTGACCCAAGGTCCCTTGCAAGGCGAGGCCAATCGCCAAGCCTGCAGCACCGATCAGGGCGGCCAGTCCTGTCGTTTGAATGCCGAACATCGACAACACAGCGATAATAACGAAAGCGACGACGATGTAATAGACAATGCTTCCAAAGAACCGGGCGAGCATGAGGTCGAGGTTCGGCGCCTTTTGCACGGTGTCGACGGTCACTTTTTTGAGCCGACCGGCGATCCACATGCCGATCACCAAGACCAGCAGTGCACTGATGGCCTGAACACCCCAGCCAATGGTGGTTTCGGTAAGCCGTGAGACCGTCTCTGGTTGCATCAATTGCTCGACACGTGCCGTCGCGTCAGCGAGATCAGTGGGTAGAGTTGGTTCCTGCATGATGTTCCCCTTGCTGCTCAAACCAATATTCAGTGTTGCAGTTTTCTTTAATCGTCAAGCGCTTAGGGCAGAAGAGGGGAGCTCGTTGCAGCCCTTTTCGGTGCCAGCTCTTCACAAACCAGGCCTGGAGGTGGAATGGGTCGGGGCGCTATCCCAGAAAGCTCGACATGACCAATCTCACCGTTTCCGATGCCCTGGCCCGCGTGGCGCCATCGCCGACGATCGCCATCAGCCAAAAGGCCCGCGATCTCAAGGCCCAGGGAAAGGATGTCTTGGCGCTTGCCGCGGGTGAGCCTGATTTTCCGACACCTGATCATGTCTGCGAAGCCGCGATCGACGCGATCCGCCGCGGTGAGACGGGATACACAGCTGTTGATGGGATCCCGGAGCTCAAGGCCGCTGTTTCGGCAAAGTTTCAGCGCGACAATGGCCTTGATTATGATCCGTCAACGGAGGTCACGGTCACGTCCGGGGGCAAGTTTCTCGTCTACGCAGCCCTCATGGCGACGCTTAACCCGGGCGACGAAGTGGTCATCCCGGCGCCCTATTGGGTGAGCTATCCTGGCATTGTGAAGCTCTTTGGCGGCATGCCGGTTATCGCTGACACCACCGAAGAGAATGGCTTTAAGTTGACGCCCGAAGCGCTCGAAGCGGCGATCACGCCGAAGACGCGATGGTTGATCCTGAACTCACCGGGCAACCCGACAGGCGCTGTGCTTGAGGAGGACGACCTACAAGCCCTCGGCGCTGTTCTGCAACGCCATCCCCATGTCTGGATTTTCTCGGACGATATCTATGAGCACATCGTCTATGGCGCGCGATTCCAGACGATCGCCGCCGCTGTGCCAGCGCTGAAAGACCGAACCCTGACGATGAACGGAGCATCGAAGGTCTATTCCATGACCGGTTGGCGCATCGGTTTCGGTGGTGGTCCCGCCGACTTGATGACAGCCATTCGGAAACTCTTAGGTCAATCGACCACCAACCCATCATCAATTGGTCAGTGGGCCACGGTGGCAGCGCTAAATGGCGACCACGAATTCCTGGCTGAGCGCAATGAGGCCTTCCGTGCCCGACGCAACCATCTGTTGGATGTTTTCGCCGACACACCGGGGCTTACCTGCGCCAAACCGGAAGGAGCTTTCTACCTCTACCCTGGCTGCGCGGAATTGATTGGCGGGACGATCGGCGGGAAGGTGCTGAAGACTGATCTCGATGTCGCCGAGGCCTTGTTGGAGGAAGAGCTTGTCGCTCTCGTCCCAGGAACCGCGTTCGGCATGGGACCATTCCTACGGCTTTCCTATGCCGTGGATATGGCGACCATCGAAGAAGCGGGGCGACGCATCAAACGCTTTGCGGAAAAAGTTGAGCGATGAAATCATCGGAAAAGTCGATATACAGCATCAGAACCATTCGTTTCAATAAATGGCTGGTTGATCCTACATCGTCTTTCGAAGGGAGACACACCGATGTCTGACACCAACAACCAAATCGTTGAGGCGCTCAAAAAAGTGCTTGGCGACACCTACGCGCTTTACCTTAAAACCCACGGCTATCACTGGAACGTCGAAGGGCCCAATTTCAAATCGCTGCACGATCTGTTCGAGGAGAACTACAAAGCGCTCTTCCTCAGCATGGACGATGTTGCCGAGCGAATCCGTGCACTCGGTGCTTACGCGCCTGCGGGCGGCAAGGCGTTGGCCGAGTTGGCCAGCATCGAGTCGGGCGACAATGATGTGCCGTCAGCCAATGCGATGTTGCAGAACCTCGTCGCTGGCCACGAATCTTTTCTCATCACCGCTCGAAAGGCAATGGGATTGGCAGGTGATGGATCGGACACAGCGACCGAAGACGTGTTGTCTCCGCTGATCGCTGCCCACGAAAAGATGGCGTGGATGCTTCGTTCGAGCCTCGAGCGTTAAACTTATCAGGTCCCGCGCTGCTCCTTTGGTTGCGGCGCGGCATCCCGCGTTCTATGGCGCGGCGATCATGACCGACCTTCTTGTCGAACTTTTCTCTGAGGAAATCCCAGCACGCTTGCAGGCGAAGGCGGCGTCCGACCTTGCGCGCCTCATGACCACCAAGCTGAAAGAGGCAGGGATGGAAGGCTCGGAGACCGAGAGCTTTTTTGGACCTCGGCGCCTGGTGCTGTCCATCAAAGGATTGCCTGAGCGCTCGCCCGATGTGAGCGAAGAGCGTCGGGGCCCGCGGGTGGGCGCGCCTGAAAAAGCGTTGGACGGGTTTTTGCGCGCCGCGGGATTGAGCCATATCTCCGAGGCCGAGATCCGCGACGATAAAAAGGGCCAATTTTACGTCGCGCAGATGGAGAGCCCGGGGCGCGCGGCCAGCGATGTGATCGCCGATGCGGTCCGATCAACGATCGATGCATTTCCCTGGCAGAAGTCGCAGCGCTGGGGTGATGGCGAGCTTAAATGGGTGCGGCCATTGCGTCGGATCCTGATCAGTTTTGGCGGCGAACCGGTGCCGTTCCGCGTCGAGAACGGCTCCCAGGTCCTCGAAGCGGGACTTTTGACCGAAGGCCACCGGGTCCTCAGTGAGGGGACAATCGAGGCGGGTTCGTTCGACGCCTATGAAGAGGCCTTAAAAGAGGCCTTTGTTGTCCTACGCGGTGAAGAGCGTTCGTCGTTGATCCTGGAAAGCGCGCAGGCGGTGTGCCGCGAGGCGGGGCTTGAGCTCGTCGAGGACAAGGGGCTGTTGAACGAGGTGGTGGGGCTTGCTGAATGGCCCCAGGTGCTCCTTGGTTCCTTTGATGAGAAGTTCCTCCAATTGCCTGATGAGGTGATCACCGCCGCGATGCGCGGGCATCAGAAATATTTCTCCGTGCGCGACCCAGCGACGGGCCGCCTTGCACCGTGCTTTGTGGCTGTCGCTGACATTCCGGGTGGCGAGGGCATGCTGATGGGCTATGAGCGCGTGCTCACAGCGCGCCTTTCCGATGCGCTTTTCCTCTACAAGAACGACCTCACCAAACCTCTGGAACAGCACGCCGAGAAATTGAAGGGCGTCACCTTCTTTGATCGGCTTGGAACAATTGCGGACAAAGTGGAGCGGGTGTCAGCGATGGCCGTGGCGCTTGCCCGGCCATGCGGCGCTGACACCCGCCAGGCGCAGATCGTGGCGGAGATCTGCAAAGCTGACCTTGCAAGTGACATGGTCTATGAATTCCCTGAGCTCCAGGGTCTGATGGGTCGTTACTACGCTCTGCATGAAGGTGCTGACCCGGCGATCGCCGATGCTATTCGTGACCATTACCGGCCTGTGGGCATGGATGATCAGCTGCCTGACGGACCACTCGGGCTAGCGGTGAGTTTGGCTGATAAGATTGATACGCTTGCTGCCTTTTGGAGCATTGATCAAAAGCCGACCGGATCACGCGACCCTTTTGCGTTGCGCCGTGCTGCGTTGTCGGTGATTAAGATCATTCTCGAAAAAGAGATCAGGCTCGATCTTGAGCCACATCTTCAGCATGCGGTCTTTGCCGCTGCTGCCTTAAGACAGCACCAAACCATCGATATTGAAAAAGGGCCACCCCAGCTCCAGGCGGTTGCGACATTGATCGGCGAGGAGCAGGTCAAAAAGGTCATCGACGATCGGCTGAAAGATGAATTGCCCGCGGTGACCAAATCGTCCCTTGAGGCTTCATTGCCAAAAGTTGCCGATCTTCTCATGTTCTTCCACGATCGCTTATCGGTCTACTTCCGCGACCAAGGATTTCGCCATGATCGTGTGGCGGCCGCCCTCACAGAAGGGGCGGATGATTTTGTTCTGGTGCAGAAGCGTCTGGGCGCCCTGAACCGCTTTGTCGACACCGAGGATGGGCAGAATTTGGCGGCAGCTTATAAGCGCGCCGCCAATATTTTAAAGGCCGAAGAGAAAAAAGAAGGCTTGCCTGAGCACAGCGTCGACACTGATTTTCTTGAGGAAAATGAAGAGCAGGCGCTCTATGTGGCCCTTCTGGAAGCAGAAAAGGGTGCGCACCAACGCCTCGGTGACGAAGATTTTGCAAGTGCTATGCAAGAGTTGTCAGCCGTGAGGCCAGTCATCGACCGTTTTTTCGAGGCTGTAACGGTGAATGACGAGAACCAAACCTTGCGCGCCAACCGTTTGGCGCTGCTGTTACGGTTCGTTGACGTGGTGAAATTGGTCGCCGATTTCGATCGGCTAGAGGGATAAGACGGGAACTCATTGATGGACGGACAGACCCCGGAGAAACTGGTTTACGCATTTGGTGGCGGTAAGGCCGAAGGCCGTTCGGGTATGCGCAACCTCCTCGGCGGTAAGGGTGCAAACCTGGCAGAAATGGCCTCGCTCGGTCTTCCTGTGCCGCCGGGCTTCACCATTACGACAGAGGTGTGCACGGCGTTTTATGCGAACAATCGCCAGTATCCTGATGGTTTAAAGTCGGCCGTCGAATCCGGTGTCAAAGAGATTGAGGGCATCACAGGTAAGCTCTTTGGTGATGTTAAAAATCCGCTCCTCGTCTCGGTGCGCTCGGGCGCACGCGCGTCGATGCCGGGGATGATGGACACGGTTCTCAATCTTGGTCTCAACGATGAAACGGTGAAAGGTCTTGCTGGTTTGTCGGGCGATGCGCGTTTTGCCTATGACAGCTACCGTCGTTTTATCCAAATGTATGGCGATGTTGTTCTTGGTGTGGACCATCACAATTTCGAAGAGCTTCTTGATACGTATAAAGACGAACGAGACTATGTTCTTGATACGGCGCTCACGGCTGAAGACTGGCAAGAGGTGATTGCGCAGTATAAGCAGGTGGTTAAGCAGACGATCAGCAAACCCTTCCCGCAAGACCCTGAAGAGCAGCTCTGGGGCGCGATCGACGCGGTCTTCTCCTCGTGGATGAACGATCGTTCTAAGACCTATCGCCGGCTTAACGCAATTCCTGAAAGCTGGGGCACAGCGGTGAACATCCAGGCGATGGTGTTTGGCAATATGGGCCAGACCTCAGCGACTGGCGTTGCGTTCACCCGCAACCCGTCCACCGGCGAGAACCGCGTCTACGGAGAGTTCCTCATCAATGCCCAGGGCGAGGATGTGGTGGCGGGCATCCGTACACCGCAAAACCTCACCAAGATCAGCCGTGAAGAACAGGGTTCCGATGAGCCTTCGCTCGAAGAGGCGATGCCAGAGACGTACACAGAACTCTCTGCTGTCTTCCAAAAACTGGAAGACCATTACCGTGACATGCAGGACATCGAATTCACGATTGAGCAGGGCAAGCTTTACATGCTGCAGACCCGAAACGGGAAGCGGACAGCGAAAGCGGCGCTGAAGATCGCTGTCGATCTTTGTGCAGAGGGGAAGATTACCGAGGATGAGGCCGTGATGAGGGTTGATCCCAACGCCCTTGATCAGTTGTTGCACCCCTCGCTTGATCCCCATGCGCCGCGGGACATCATCGCAAAAGGCCTGCCCGCCAGCCCTGGCGCGGCGTCGGGCGAGGTGGTGTTTTCCGCCGATGAAGCCGAACAGCTCGCCGCCGACGGCCGCAAAGTGATGCTGGTCCGTGTGGAGACGAGCCCTGAAGACATCCACGGCATGCATGCAGCGGCAGGCATTGTGACGGCGCGCGGCGGGATGACCTCGCACGCCGCGGTGGTGGCACGCGGGATGGGTCGCGCCTGCGTCTGCGGTGCCGGTGAGCTGCGCATTGAAAAAGATGGTTCAGGTTTCAGCGTCCACGGACGGGCTGTCCAAAAGGGCGACCAGATCACGATCGATGGCTCCACGGGCGAGATTTTCTTCGGTGCCGTGCCGACGATTGAACCGGAACTCTCGGGCGATTTTGGCAAGATCATGGCGTGGGCTGATACCCATCGGCGGATGAGGGTGCGCGCCAACGCCGAGACGCCGCTCGATGCCAAAACCGCGCGCGATTTTGGTGCGGAAGGCATTGGTCTTTGCCGGACGGAGCACATGTTCTTTGACGCCGAGCGGATCAATGTCGTGCGGGATATGATCCTGGCTGAGAGCGAAGCGGGACGGCGGGCGGCCCTTGAAAAGCTTCTGCCCTTCCAGCGCGGCGACTTTGAACAGCTCTTCACCGAGATGGCAGGTCTGCCGGTGACGATCCGTCTTCTCGATCCTCCGCTGCATGAGTTTCTGCCCCATGGCGACAAAGAGATTGCCGAGGTGGCAGCAGCGGTTGGTCGCGATCCGCAAGCGGTAACGTCCCGCCTGCAGGAGCTTCACGAGCTGAACCCCATGCTGGGCCACCGTGGTTGCCGCGCCCGAGCGTGATACCCGTCGTCAGCAGGATGGCGATCGTCGGGGTGCGGCGGTTCGCGTGCACCCAGCCGAGCGCCGCCGGCGCCTGTCTGCGCTCGGCGAGCGCGTACGCGCAGCGCGGCGTGACGAGCGCCTGGACGGTCTTCGTCCCGAAGATGCTGATCGCGATCCCCGCCGCGACGAGCTTCGCGCCCACCGGCCCCATGAACGCGGAAGCCGACTCGGCGACGGGGTTCTCGGATCCCGCGAGACCCTCGTAGGTGCCGACGGCAACGACGAAGACGAGCGCGTACACGACGGTCACGACGGCCATCACGACCAGGATCGCGACAGGCACCGTACGGCCGGGGTCGCGGATCTCACCGGCCGGGATCGGGATCGACTCGAACCCCACGAAGGCCCACAGCAGCAGCATCGTCGTGTCCGCGAGCGACCCGTAACCGTGGGGCGCGAAGGGCTCGAATCCGCCGCCCTCGACGTGCAGGATCCCGATGGCGAC
>JBCCBY010000079.1:0-10946 GCA_039033795.1 Pseudomonadota bacterium
GGCGAAAAAGACTGCTAAATTGTTCCGCAAACGGCCCTCTAGCAGTGTCGATTTCCAGCCAGCTTCGTAGGAGTTCACCGTCTCCTCGTCAAACTTCATGAAATCAAAGATCTCCTCGTCAGAGACGGTGCCGTTGCCGTCAATGTCAGGAGCCGACGTGGTCTGACCACGTGGGTCAAAACCACCACCTTTGAAGCCTTGGCTGTAGCTCACGTAGAAATTGTGCGAGGCATTGGGGCTGTAGGCGAGGGAGACTCGCGGATCGAAATTGGTGAAGGTCTCGGAGTCATCAAAGTCAGATGTCGGGGCACCAAATGGTATCTGTCCATCGGGATCTCCGCCGAGCGCAGGCGTTCGGCCAGAAAGGAAGCTCTGGCGCAGCACTCGGCTTGATCGCTCATCTTCCGTGTAGCGACCACCAACGGAGAGCTCAAACCCAGGCAAGCCGAGCAGTTTTTCGAGGTCAAAACTGGTCTCGGCAAAGATCGCCCAGCTTTGGGTGTCCACATCGCCGAAGGTGTTGGCGTTGAACCCGGGGAGTGTCGCGGCAATGGTTCCCAGCAACACATCGAAGTTCGTCAGTGCGTTGGCGTCGATGTAAAAGACACCGGCCACACCGCTGATCGCGTCGCTTTCATAGGTCAGCTGGACCTCTTGGGTGAATTGCTCGTTCTCGTAAATCGCTGGTACATCAAGGTCGACAGCAGGCAGAGCATCAAAGTCGATCTGGGTTTCCGTTTCATCCTCTCTCAGCGCCGTGATCGATTTCAGCGTGAGATTGTCGGTCAGTTTCAACTCAGCCGTTAGGGCCGCGCCCCAAGCTTCAAGTTCATTCGGCCCTTGAATTCCACCAGCAGTATCAAAGACATCAGTGACGCGAGGACCATTGGGATCCGTCAGGTCAGGAATTTCGCGAAAGCCACCGCGGATGTTCGATGTGTCTTCGAGATAGTCCCCAGCGAGACGAACAAACAGCCGATCATTCGGCTCGAACTCGACGGTGGCCCGGGCGGCGATGATCTCTTTGTCGTAATTCTCCGCACCCGTTGTCACATTTTCACCGAATCCATCGCGTTTAAAGCTGGCGATCGTTCCCCCCACGCGCAGTGTATCAGTAATCGGTGTTTCCGCTGTCACCAGAACATCACGTTGATTGAAAGAGCCATAGGTGCCGCGAACGGAAACGCTCGGCTCATCCCCGAGGCGTCGGGTGACATATTTCACCGCGCCGCCGATGGTGTTCCGTCCGTACAGAGTGCCTTGAGGGCCACGCAAAACCTCAATCCGTTCCACGTTATAGAGGTCAAGAACAACGCCCTGCGGACGATTGAGGTAGACATCATCGATATAGATGCCAACACCATTTTCGAAGCCTGCGACGGGATCTTGTTGACCCACACCGCGAATGAATGCGGTGAGCGTGGTGTTGGTGCCGCGGCTGACCTCCAGCGTCACGTTGGGCGTTGTTTGGGCCACATAGGTGATATCTGGTGCCCCCAGATTTTCTAACTGTTCGCCACTGATCGACGTGACAGCAACGGGCACATCCTGCAGGCTTTCACCGCGACGGCGTGCGGTGACGGTGATGACATCATTGGTAGCGCCCGCCACTGCATCGTCCGTGCTGCTTTGCGAAAAAGCAGGTGCTGTGGCCATTGCTCCTATTGTTAAGGCAGCCGTGCCCACACTGAGAAACCAGCGATTCATGTCTTCCTCCCTGTCCGAGCTCTTCTTGGGGCCGGATCACATTCTTGTTTGTTCCGGCACATTAGGCGCGAACAGTCGTTTGGAAAACGACAGGACCGATCTTTGAAAGTGAACACTTTCGATCATCTCAGGACTATATCCGCCGCCTAGCGACAGCAGGCGTCACGCCTTTTCGCGACCGGTAAGCCCGATTGAAACTGCGCACATCAGAGAACCCAAGGCGCGTTGCGAGGTCGTCGAGGCTAATAGGAGTTGACAGCAACGCATCAGCTCTTTCGACCATGACGTCACTCACTAAGGAGCGGAAATTTGTTCCGCGTTCGCTTAATTTACGCCGCAGTGTTGCTGCACTCATTCCGAGCTCTGCTGCGACTGTTTCTTGCGATGTGGTTCCCTTACGTATCGTCGCCAAAACGAGATCAGGCAATTGCTCAATACCACCGCTCATCTCGTTGAGAATTTTAATCTGAGTGCGAACGACAGCTTCGAAAGTGAGGTCCTCGCGCTTTGGTCGGTCCACCAGCTGGTCAGCCAGTGCTGCGTCATACCGCAACCCGTAGAGTTTGGAGCCAAAACGGATGCTGGTCAGCCCGTCAAACGGCACCGATGGTTCTGGCGACTCTCGCCTTAAGGAGACACCAAGAAGGCCTGTCGACGCTTGCTGAGGTGCTGTCAGAACGAGAATGGCGTGCGCGAACAATAGTGTCTCTTCCATGACCGACAAAACGGTTCCGGGATCATCTAAAGCGAAGGGAAAGTCCCGATCGTCGATCTGAAAGGTGAGGGTACCAGATCGCCTCACCACCTTGTTGAAATGGCCCCCATGCAGAAGGTTGAACGCATCGGCCACGCGGCCCGCTGCTTCTGACAGTGTCACTTCGCGGGGCAATTGTGACAGCACCAGTTTGGTCGAGCCGGGCATTAACTGCCGCTCGGACAGTGCCCGTGCTTCGTCGCCGAGGTTTTGCACCTCAGCCAGCTGGCGCTGAAGCCGGTCGATTAAACTGGGCATCGCCGCCTCCCGCGTGACCCTTGAACGCCTTAAATCACACGTTGGGCGAGGATCACAATGCGGGGGATTGCTTAGAGTGAAGCGTCTTACCCGCGCATCACCGGGGTGCCTCAACGGTCAAGCGCCACAGGATTGTGTTATCAGCGTTGATGTCGTCCGTCCAAATCAGGCGCGCTGAGGCGTCCCATTCAATATCATGGTAGCCAAAACGGGCGCCGATTTGATCCTCGGTGTATTCGGTTGCGTTTGTCCAGTTGGTGTCGTCAAAGCCTTCCTCCTTCCACCCGGCCGGTTCGTCTTTAATGGTATACAGACAATCGACGACGGGCTGCCGCGACTTCTCGCAGGTCGGGTTAAGCGGTGCCTTGTGGGTGACGTATCCCCGCCAGTCTTTTGATGTTGAGGCCGCAACAGCTCCGCTCGCCGTTTCCGTGATCTGAGCGATCAAACCCCCGTCGCCGATCTGTTGGGTCAAGGTGAACCAATGTCCAAGAGGGACGAGACCGAACAATGATCCGATATATTCAAGCCCGGTGTCGTTCTCGATATAGTCCCTTGATACCAACGCAATCGTCAGCGGATAACGCGCACGGAACGAGAACGTATCGGCGTTGAACGACCGCATGGTTGTGATCGGGACTGAGTCTTCGCCAACCAACTCACCATTGACGTAGAGAGCAAACCAATTGTCTGCCCAAACCGAAGCAGTGAATTCAACATCTTCTGATGTGTGCTGTTCTTTTGCTGAGGGTGCTTCTGTGGACATCACTTGAGCAGGCGTATCGAGAGCATGGGCGGGTGTCGCTGTCCACAGTCCAAGAAGGACTGCAATGGTGGAGAAAAGCGCTGTCTGCATCGTAACCTCGTTTGGTGCTAGTCATTTCCGTGGACGGCCACCGCCTGATCGGCCCATGGCGCGCGATCCTCCACCCCACCGAAATAGTCGGGGTCGTCGACGACGTTTTGAAGGGGAATGGCGATGTCGGTACCGCGCGGAAAGGCCTTGAGCGACATTGATAGTGCATCCACGAGATCACTGTGTTTGTTAGCGATATTACGCTTTTCCAGGGGATCCGCCTCAATGTTAAAGAGTTGCTGGCCTTTATCATGTTCGATCATTTTATACGGGTACCGATAAATAGCGAACGTTTGGCCGAGCTGACTGGTCTGGACGATGTAGTCCATGGCGGGGCCAGGACTTCCCGATTGAAGAGCATCCCATAGGGGTCGGCCATCGAAGCGTGTTCCATCACGAGGTGCTTTCGATATTTCCATCAGAGTTGGGACAATGTCTTGTACCGTTGTCATGTGATTGTGGTCACCTGGTCCAATCCTTCCGGGCCAATAGACAAACGACGGAACGCGCACACCGCCCTCAGACACTGACTGCTTCCCGCCCTTAAACGGCCGATTGTCCGATCCGCCATCTCGTAAATTGGTCCGGACAAAGTCGATAAAAACAGGGTTCGCCTTGATCGAAAACCTAGCCTCAACTGCTTTCGAAAAGATCGGGTTGGGAAGATGCCGCAACTGATTTTTGGCGATCAGTCCACCATTGTCGCTCAAGAACCAAATCAGTGTCTCGCGATCGATACCCTCTGCAACCAACGTGTCATGAATCCGACCAATCGCTCGATCGAGCTCGCTGACCATGGCGGCGTGAATCTGCCGCTGCTTTTTCTTGATTGATCGATAAGGCTCAACCGCCGCAGATGGCGCCTCGTTCGGAAGATGCGGTGCGTTAAATGATGCGTAGAGGAACAATGGTCGATCAGGGTCGCGTGCTTTAATAAAATCAACAGCCTCCTGAGCGATCAGTTCAGTCGTGTACCCCTCTTCACGAATAGTGACACCATTGCGTTGCCAGTCATACCCGCCGCCATGCACCTTGTCGTAGTAACCCACGCCCCCTGTGAGGTTTCCGTAAAAATGATCGAACCCGCGTGCATTGGGGTGATGGTCGAGGTTGCGCGGCCCCAGGTGCCATTTTCCCGTTAGCGCCGTCTGATAGCCTATCGCTTTCAAGCGATCCGCGAGGGTGCGCTCATTTAACGGAAGACCGCTTGGGTTTTTCTTCGAGATCGGATTAAAAATCCCGAGCCGGATGGGCGACTTTCCTGTGAGGAGCGCGGCTCGGGTTGGGCTACAGGACGGCTGCACGTAAAATCGGTGAAGCGTGATCCCAGCACCTGCCAGCTGATCGATCGTGGGCGTTTGAATCTCACTGCCATTGTAACCGACATCCCGCCAGCCCAGGTCATCGGCAAGAATGATGACGATGTTCGGCGGGTTTTCGGGCAGGTCGGCCATGTTTGCCGAATGAGGAGGAGTTTCGCTGAGATCAGTCCTTATCGAGAGAACGGCCCGTTTCGATGCACTGACCTCGATGCCTTCCTTGATCGTGCCGATTGCTTTGAGCGCAACGACACCTCCAAGCAGAACAAACAGTATAGCGATCAATCGGCCCATTTGGTTGCTCTTTCTCGCTTTCTTTACCATGCGCTCTCGCGGTCATGACGTCCCATCCAATCATAAAATAGGCCGTCAGGGTCATAGATCGCGCGGAGTGCGTCGAGCTTGGCCAAATTGGCATCCGCCATGAAGCGTGTTGGTCTTTGGCCGAGGTTTTCGTCGGCCAGTTGAATTCCCAATGAGAGGTCTTGCATCTGCGTCATACACTCTGTTGCCCAACCGCTATAGAGCGCATCGTCTTCTGGCCGATTCCATTCTCCGTAAACGGCCAAATAGCGGTTGGCCTCCAGCGAAAACGCCATATCGGGCCTTTGCGCGGGCGGATGCCAGTTGAGCCAGAGGCTATGACTGGGTGCAGGAGGCATCGAATCGGCGATGTGGTGGAGACCCGGTAGGAGGTCATCGATGGGCGCGTTGGTCCAAATATTATCTGCACACCAGCGCACATTCGGTGGGAAGTGCGTGATATTGGCAGCCGACGACATCATGCTCGTCGACATGGGGACAAGCGGTGTTGTGAAGCTTGCTTTATTTCGAAGAGGACTCTCATCAATGAAACGAACGGCCTCGCGCGCGTCGTTCCAGCTCTTGGCCAAGACAGGCGCGATGACCTCGATTCCTGGTTCAAAGACACCAAGAGCGCGAGGTGTGCTGAGCATCTGAAATTCCACTGAGCGAGCAACACTTGGTCCAACATCGTCTGCCCATCGAAAGACAGCATCTAGATGTTTCCGCTTAAAGACCTGCATCTTCATGCCAACCCATCGCTGCCGCTGATGCAGTTGCAGGTGATAACGGACCACGATCGCAAAAAAACCTGGTCCTGCTCCGCGTGCGGCCCAATATATATCCGCGTTCTCCGTTTCACTAGCATGGACGAGCCGACCGTCTGCCAGAACGAGGTCCAAACCAATGACGCTTTCTGCTGCGATCCCGAGTTCTCGGCTGCCCCAACCAAAACCGCCCTGCAGCAAGAAGCCACCAAGGGCGACATCAGGTGCATGCGCGACCGGAAAGAAAAGGCCGTGTTTTTTTAAAGCGCGGTCGAGATCGATACTCCAACAACCGGGTCCAACCCGAGCAACCCTTGCTTCGGCATCGATATCAATCGCGTTGATTCGAGCAAGGCTCAAGAGCAAGCCGCCATCCCGCAGATGGTTCTGCGACCAAGAATGGCCACCAGAACAAAGGCTCATGTGAAGCCCTTCTTGCCGCGCGCGCATGACTGCTCTGTGGACGTCAAGAACACAGTTCGCCTCGACCAAAACGTCCGGGCGCCGACCTGGGTCGCGTCCGTTGAAGCTGGTGGCCAGGACGGCCTCGTTAAAACCTGGCGTGTCCTTTTCCCATGTGCGTCCCTTTGTTTTGGGGCGTTTCATGCCGCCACCGTCCCGGTTTGTGGTCCGAACGCCTTGTAAAGGCGCGGCAAGAATCCAGCCAGATGCGCCATCTCTTGTGCGTTGTGCACCAACAGTTCTGCTGGATCAGGGAGCATCAAACTGCCCGGACGACGCAGCGCCTTGGCAAGGCCGCGACGGAGTGGTCCGGGATTTTCGCCAATGGATGTGTTGTCCCCACCAAGCCACATCCGCGATCGCATCTCGCAGCCGCCAGCGGTGGGCCTTAATTGATGCAAAAGCCAACCCGCGTTCACCGGTGAGCCTTGCATGCCAACACGCGCGCAGATCGCCACCTCTCCCTGACGATCAAGCCGATCTTCATCAAGTCCCAACCGTGCGGGCCGAACAAACCGTATCGAAGCTTTCTTTTTCTCCGCACCAAGAAATTCGGTGATGAGCGATGTGCGCCCGATATAAGCTTCGTCATCGCGGCCATCCGCCCATTGGGCGGAAACGTGTGCTTTTGGATGCCAAAGCTTATACCTCTGCGCTTCACAACCATGCCAGCCAAACCACCAATCCCACATTTGTGGTGACACACCTGGCATATCGGTGAGGCAGAACATCCTGATACTGACATCACTGGCCCGGGTAAAACCCGTTTCAACAGGCCAGTAGCCTGGTTCGAGCAATGATCTTGCATCGCCGATGGGCGGGAACAGCTCTTGTGCCTGATGCCCGATGAGGAGTGCTTCGGCGACTTGCGGCTGAAGAGGCCGCAGGTCGGGATCATAAAACGCAGCATACCGACCATGCGTTCGTTCAGATTCGGAGTAACCAAGGCCCTGATCCGTCATCGATCCCTCTTGCGCACCGTGTTTATCAATTGGATGTATTGAATTATGGTACAGATGTACTGTATATTGGAACATCTAGCATGAAACAAGGGCCTGACTGCACCATGACGACCGGAGGCGGCATTCAAGTGATCGCACGCGCGGCGGAGATTCTGCGGCAGCTCAAACAAGACAATTCAGGCCAAAGCCTGGGGTCAATCGCGGTTCAAACCGGCCTACCTCGGTCCACGGTTCAGAGGATTGTTCATGCCCTGGTGGCCGAAGACCTCGTGACCACCTCTGGTAAAGACGGTGATTTGCGGCTGGGACCGGCAATCCAATCCCTCGCCGCCGCTGGGCGCATCGATGTTGTGCGTGAGATGCGCCCTCTGCTTGAGCGCTTATCGAAGAAGACGGGCGAAACTGTCGATCTGGCCGTGTTCCAGCATGGCCATATGGTGTTCGTCGACCAAGTCATCGGCAAAGAGCGCCTGGGTGCTGTCTCGCTCCCGGGTGAGGAATTTCCCCTCTCGAACACCGCCAATGGGAAAGCCATCCTGGCCATGCTTGCCGAGACGGAGGTGGTGGACATCCACCGCCGCGAAGGGAACGGGTGTGAGCTTCGGGTCTTTTTAAATGATCTCGCCGCGACCCGGGAGCAGGGGGTCGCGTTTGATATCGACGAGCACACGGACGGAATCTCTGCCGCAGGCATCGCGTTCCAAACGGTTGGCGAGGACTTTTATGCCGTTTCTATTCCTGCGCCTTCGCGGCGCTTTGCGGAGAAAAAAGAGATGATCGCGCAGGCACTCCTGTCGTTTCGTGCGGACGCCATCGCAACCAACCCCTATTTTCGGTGAGCAACCCGCCTCGATAGCAAAGGGCTTGATATGAACGAAACAAAGGCCTCACCAGGCGACTTCTCCAAGACGTTCACCGTCGTCGCCGACGACATCGATGGCTTTGGCCATGTCAACAATGTCGTCTATCTGCGATGGCTCGACGCCACCGTTTGGGCCCATACCCGCCACGTTGGGTTGAGCGAGGATCGCTGCCTTGCGCTGAACCGCGGGATGGCTGCGATCCGGCACGAGATTGATTACTTGGCTGCTGCGCGTCTTGGCGACGAGGTCGTCGTGACCAATTGGATTGCGGCCAACGATGGCAAACTACGCGCCACCCGTCATTTTTATATCGTCCGGCCAGCTGATGAAACGATGCTGCTCCGGGCAAAGACCGACTATGTCTGCACGAACCTAACGACCGGCCGTCCAGCGCGCATGCCGCCGGTGTTCATCACGGCCTACGCAAACGAAAGCGCCAACACCGCGATGTCAAAAAAGGATTGATCTGATGCTCGTTTTGTTTTCTCGCGTCGCCGCCACGGTTGTTGTGGCGATTGGTTTGGCGATCTTCGTTGCTTGGGCGACGTCGGACGATCCGAAGTACAATCCCGCCAGTTTCGAGGACGAACCTTTCGAGCCGTCCTTGGCGACACTCGATGTCGCCACGACCTTGGCGCAGTATCGAGCAGCTGATGGCTCGGTCGTTACGCTGTTGGTCGAACGCCAAGAGGGGGATCTTGTGATCGGCATGGACCTCGCGGACGTCGGGGCGGCGAGGCTGCCTGATCCTTTTGCGGTTTTGGAATCGATCGAGGAGAGCAGCCTGCGCGATGCTTTAATGGGTCCGTTTGATCGGAAGACGGTCAACATAGCAGACCTCCTACCCACAGGATCGCAAGGCAGCCAGCATGTGGGGATCGGCACCAACTTTCCTGAACACGCGGCTGAATCAAACAGCGATTCCGTTTTCAATTTTCCAAAGTTCGGAACGGCCACACCGGCGCGGACCACGGTTTCAGCGCCTCCAGGCAGCCTGCTCGACTACGAAGTCGAGCTGTGCATGCGGTTTGACCGAGCCATCGCCTCACTGGAGGATTTCGACGCAGCGGTTAAAGGTATTTTTCTGTGTGCAGACTTTACTGACCGAATTGCGCTTCTGGAACTGGCAGATCCCGATGACCTCGACTCCGGCTTTGGTTTTAGCGACTCCAAGAGCGGCCCAGGCTTTTTCCCGACCGGTCCCTTCCTCGTTATACCCCATGACTGGACATCGTTTACCCGCGACATACGGATGATGACGCACCACAATGGCGAGCCGCGCCAAGATGCCAGGGGCGGGGAAATGATTCTCGATTTCCGCGAGCTGACCAAGAAAGTCTTGGCCGATATGCAGGAGCCACGCTTTTTCTATAACGACGCGTTCGTCAAGCTCGCGCCGTCGGGCCAAATTGATCAAGACATGACGCTGATGTCAGGCACCTCAGAAGGCGTGATTTTCACCGCTCCTGCCCGCCACGACTATATCGAGATGGGGCTGGCTTATCTGTTGGCTGGTGGTCCAATGAGTGAGAAGGATCTGATGGAGATCGCCATCCCCGTTTTTGTCGAGAACGAAGTGTCATCGGGTCACTTTCTGCAGCCCGGCGATATCGTGCGGTACCAAGCCAGCCACCTTGGCGATATCGTCGTTGCGGTCTCGGACTAGGGATCATCATCAATGATGCGCATGGCGCGCGGTGTTCATCGCTCTCATTAGAGGCCTCTATCCTCGCACGAGCGGCAGTGATGCATCGCGCCCTGCGTGAAAAATTGAAGAAAATTTTTCTCGATTCCTCGCAAAAAGTTTTTTGCTTCTCGCTGGGCGCAGTCAGAGTCTAAATTCAAGTTATTGAAGTAAAAAGCCTTTTTGATTTGCCTTTTATTTATAGCTAACAGGCATTAACAAAGTATTTTCACAGCTTTTTAGAAAAAGTGGCTGCTAATAGCCCTCGTAATCGGAGCATTCCGAGGGACGAGATCATGTGGCGCAAAGTCTTCCTATTGTCGGCGGCGAACATCGCGATGCAGGCGCATGCGTCAGCTCAGACCACACACGACCAAGACAATACGATCATTCCGTATGCAGGAGATATTGCGGCCTTCTCTGGCGACATCGCAGCCTTTGGCGGTGATATTTCCGCCTTCGGAGGGGATATCAGCGCATTTGCTGGCGACATCAGCGCGTTTTCTGGTGATATCGCCGCCTTTGGTGGAGACATCTCCGCCTTTGGTGGTGATATTGCTGCTTTCCACGGCGATATCGCAGCGTTTGGGGGCGACATTTCCGCCTTCCACGGACCGATTAATCCATTCTACGGCGATATCAGTCCTTTTTACGGTGACGTTAGCCCGTTCTGGGGTGACATTTCTCCGTTCTGGGGTGACATCAATCCGTACCACGGCGATATTGCCTCCTTTGGTGGAGACATCGCAGCATTCTGGGGCGACATTGCGCCGTTCGGTCCAGCGGGCGATCAGGTTGTTGGCGGCTTGGCCAACTATTGGGCGACGGTCGGCCCGATGATTGGCGACATCAATGATGCATGGGACGCGGCCCTTGCTCTGCCGGGTGACAACACCGCCGCGCTCAATGCTGTCGCGGCTAGTCTCCGCAATCTCGTCGCCACGAGCAAGGCGGCCTGGCAAAGCACCTATAAGTCCCAAACCGGGATTGGCTTCAAGGCAGGTTTTTCCA
>JBCCBY010000080.1:0-10942 GCA_039033795.1 Pseudomonadota bacterium
ATCCGTGCACAACCGCTCGATCCATTCGGTCAAAAACCGCATCCATAATGGGGGCTTTGGCCAGAATGGCCCCCACCGGTGCATGGCCGCCTGATAGCGCCTTAGCGGTCAGCAGCATGTCAGGCTCCACACCCCAATGCTCCATCGCCCACATCTTCCCTGTACGGCCGAGGCCTGTCTGGACTTCATCGGCAATGAATACTGTTCCGTATTTGGAACAAAGCCGTGTCGCCTCTGCAAGATAATGGTCGTCGGGAATGTGGACGCCCTTCCCTTGAATGGGCTCAACAATGAACGCGGCCACATCCTTGCCGCGCAAGGCCTCATCAAGCGCATCGAGGTCGTTCATCTTGACCATCGTCACACCGGGAAGAAGCGCCCCAAAGCCCTTCTGGAACATCTCATCGCTGGTCACCGAGAGCGATCCTAAGGTGAGACCATGGTAGCCTCCCTTTAAGCAGACAACCTTGTCCCGACCCGTGGCGTAACGGGCGAGCTTCAAGCCGCCCTCGACGGCCTCGGTTCCTGAATTGGCGAAGAACGCCTTCACGCGGCTGTCGCCCGGCCATGTTTTGATCAAGGCTTCAGCAAGAAGACCCGCAAGCACCGAAACATCGAGCTGCGCCAAATTGGGCAGCTCGCCACTTAGCACCTCGTGCAGAGCGGCATTCACCGTGGGGTGGTTTCGTCCCAGGGCAAAGGTCCCAAAGCCGCTTAAGAGGTCGAGATATTGATGGTCGTCTTGGTCATAAAGATAGGCGCCCGCGCCTTTTTTATAGTGCCGGTCAAACCCAATGGTGCGCAGAACGCGCACAAGCTGGCCATTGAGATGTTGCTCATGGAGATCAAACTTTTCTCCCGCACGTGCCTCAAGGAGGCTTCCGATCAACTGTGTCATATCCGTATTTTCACCCAGCCTGCCCAGGAGGCAATAGCGCTGTTGATGACCCAACGTGAAGAGGCCTCAGCCTTACGAAGTGTCACGGTTTGATCGCGTCACAACAACCGCCCAACAGCTGGGTCTTCCAACCATAGGGAACAGAAAAAAGGCTGGCACCCCATGGATGCCAGCCCCATTTCAAGCGTTTGTCGTTCGCGTGCTACCAGCTGTAGCGAGCGCGCAGGTAGTAGGATCCGCCGTTAAAGCCTGAAGGCGAGCTGTCAGGATAAAGCTGACCAAAGTCGCCGGCGTCAGGGTTTTCTTCCGGATAGTTGTCAAACACGTTGTTGGCACCAACAGCGAATTCGAGACCGTCAAACGCGGTGTAGGCCACTTCGATGTCGAAGTTGACTTCTTCACCCTGCTCACCGGTGCCGTTGTTGGTGTCTTCCCACTCGCCAAAGTAGTTGGCGCGGAAGAGGAAGCGCCAGTTCTCTTCCACATGGGTCAGCGTGACGTTGCCTTTCAGCTCAGGCAGCTGCTCCTCGAGAGCAGCAACTCGACCATCGCCAATGGGGTTGATGCTGCCGCGATCATCGACTTGCGTGTCAATCCAAGCGAACGCGACCGTTGCCGTCGTCGAGCCGCGCGGAATGAACTCAAGCGGCACCGTCCCGACGATTTCGACGCCTTCCGTGGTGGTGTCGAAGCTGTTGGCGAAATAACGGAATTCCAGCAGATCTTCGAAGCCAGCGAAGTCAGAACGGTTGATCACGCCCGCGCTGTCGAGCCCGGTCAAGGCCGCAGACACGCTGGTGAAATCGGAAATACCGTTCTGGTCGGCTACCCAGTTAAGCGCTTCGAGGAAGTCCACATTGGCCGAGAGCGCAATACGATCATCCACATCGATGTTGAAGTAATCGATGGTCCAGGTCGAAGGACCAAGATCAAAGCCTGCACCGATCGTGTAGTTTTGCGACTCTTCGGTCCCAAGTTCAGGACGTCCATTGCCCTGCGATGCAATGAAGTCAGCCGCTAGCTGACCCGCTGCTGTCGTCAATGGCAGCGTGCCTTGGTCGACAAGCTCGCCGTTGACAATCTGCGTCGTCACGTTGGTGACGTTTGCCTGACCAGCCGTTGGAGCGTGGAAGCCCGTTGAAACGGTACCGCGCAAGAAGAGGAAAGGCGTCACTTGGTAACGCAAACCAATCTTATAATCGGTGGTCGTATCGAACTCCTCATAATCCTCGTAGCGAACAGCTGCTTGGACGGTAAGGTCTTCGGTCACGTCTGCTTCGAGGTCGAGGTAGAACGAGTAGGCTGACTGATCATTGGTCGACGACGACGTAAAGCCACCAAAACCATTTGAGCTTGACGAGAAACCTTGGTCAGCAAGCGGACCAAGGGCAAACGAAGCATCATCGCCAGCGGTGATTTCAAACTCTTCCTGCCGGTACTGAGCGCCAAACGCCACGTTCAGATCAGACGCAAAGGCTGAAACCGGAAGAGAATAATTGAAGCCTGCGTCAACAATTGTCTCTGTCTGCTTGTAGCCGCCTGGATCAAAGTCGCGCGGTGTGTCCGGACCAAGCGACGCGTTGATCGTGTTGTTGATGAAAAAGTCTGAGTCGCTCGAGCCATGAACAACACTGACATCATAGGCCAAACCAGCGCCGACTGGGAACTCGCCCCGTATACCGCCCGCAATCGAATAATCGGTCACGTCGCCGCCGAAACGCGGAACGAAGCCAGACGGGATGGTTTCGACGAAGGAGAAACAGTTCGGATCGGCTTCCACCTGAGCAAGGATCGTTGGATCAGCGATCAATCCATCGGTGCCCGTGAGCGGGATACCAGCAGGACATGCACCGCCTGTGCCGACACCATCGAGATCACCGACGAGAATCGACGCCACGCCGTTCTCATCTTCAAGACCGGTGATGGCATCAACCGTTGGGCCACGATAAACCCCGCCGCGATTGGTTGGGTTACGGAAGAAGAAGCCGCCAGCCGTGGTCCGCTCGGCATAGTTACCAAACGCATAAAGTTCGGCGTTCTCGGTCACTTCATAGGCTGAGTTGAAAAACAGTTTATAGTTGTCTTCGACGTCAGGCTGACCCCAATATTGAGGCACTTCATTCGTGTACGAGTTGATCGTTTTGAAGTCTGTAACGTCGGTGTTGCCAGCCGCGATCAGCGCGTTGACATCATCACGAACGATTGAGCGGACCGTTCCATCGACTTCGGAATACTCACCAGTGAGGTTGATGAATCCCTTCTCACCAAGGGGAAGACCAACGTTACCAGCAATGCGGAACTGGTCGCCGTCACCTTCATAGGTCTGGCCCCAGAGGGCTTCGACCATACCGCCTTCCGCAGAATCCTTCAGCACAAAGTTGATCACGCCTGCGATGGCGTCCGAACCGTATTGCGACGATGCACCGTCACGGAGAACCTCGACCTGCTTGAGCGCGAGCGCGGGGATAACCGACACGTCAGGGCCCTGGGCGCCGTCGGCGATACCGCCGCCGAGGACCGAGATCACCGAACCGCGGTGACGACGCTTGCCGTTAAGAAGAACGAGCGTGTTGTCGGGCGACAGGCCGCGAAGGTTTGCAGGACGAATAAGGGTCGCTGCATCCGAGATCGGCTGGGTGTTGATGTTGTAGGATGGTACAGCCGTCCGCAGCAGCTCTGCGATATCGTTTGTCCCTTGGTTGGTGAAATCCTCCGGCGGGATCACATCAATGGGCGCAACAGCGTCGGAAGCTGAGCGTTCAGCGCGGCGCGTACCAATCGAGACAACGATTTCATCGTCAGCCTGGGCCAAGGCAACATCGGCCACGAACGTTGAGCCAGCTGCCAGCGCGGACACTGCCCCCAGCCAGACGGATTTCTTTGATTTCACGTTTGAATCTCCTTTAAGTGCATTCCCGCGAATGGCGCCACAAGTTTGAAACAATCTATTTGTAACGCGCCCCCTCTTGGCCGAAAGCTGTGCATGCTTGTGCACTGTTTACCAAGGGCAAAAATGAAGCATCAGTGACGATTGCTTTTCGAATGTGATGGAATTGTCACAATCAGGATACACAATACGATTATTGTTTTATTTTCAATGACTTGTCGTCTTTCCTGGCCGCGCCGGGGAAAGGTGGGTAAGCATCTGATATCATTATGTTTTATGCCTGCCGCAGAAAAGGCTTGGCCTGTCGAGCGCTCGCGATCTAGCTCTTCGCGGTCTCTTCAAACCAATGGTCTACGCGCGGAAGGTCATTAATCGCTCGCGAGAGCGCCGCCGACCAACCGTCCGACACCGCGCGGAACGTTGGGTCTGAGTCGCCAATCCTGCGCGTCACGCTTAACCGGTAATCGTCCTTACCGATCACGGTCAGATCGAATGGTGCGCCCACCGAGAGGTTTGAGCGCACAGATGAGTCCATCGAGACGAGCACCGTGCGTATTCCTTCATCGAGCGACGACTGGTGGGTGATCGTCCGGTCAAGAATTGGTTTGCCGTACTTGATCTCTCCAATCTGGAGAAACGGTGTGTCTTCACCGCACTCAATAAAATTGCCCGCAGAATAGATCAGAAAGAGTCGGGGTGGCTGGCCTTTGATCTGTCCACCGAGGATGATCGATGCGCCGCTTGAGGCACCTTCCTTTTCGATCGCGTCTCCGTGCTGCTCGACAAGATCGCGCATCAGATCTCCTGTGATCTGAGCGAGGCGAAACAGATCCGGCACCGTAAGAATGTTCTCCGTCGGAGCATCAACAGCACCCTCCTCGGCAACAGCGACCGTCAACCGCGTTAGCACACCTTGCGTGATCGAGAGATTGCCAGCGGTCATCATCACGATGCCGCGCTCACCCGGGACCTCCCATGTGAACATTTTCTTATAACGAGAAACATCGTCGACACCTGCATTCGTGCGTGTATCGGAGAGAAAGACCAGCCCCTCATTTAGCTTCAACGCAACGCAATAAGTCATGGGTCTGGTCCGGCTTGGAGCTATTGTTGGGCCTGTGACATGGCGACCGCGACGGTCATTGATTCCGTTGGCTGCCCCATCACCGCCCCAGTGATAAGCGACGCGTTCTGAGCGTCAAGATCCACCGAAACACGCACATGTTGTTGGGTTGAGCACGTCCGATTGGCCACATCGAACCCAACCCATCCAAGACCGGGAACATAGCCCTCTCCCCATGCATGGGTTTCATAGCTGGCATCATCCTGTTGAGCAGGGTCAGCGAAATAATAGCCAGCCACATAACGCGCTGGGATGTCCAAATGGCGGGCGGCTGTAATGAACACATGCGTGTGATCCTGGCAGACCCCTTTTCCTTGGGCGAGCGCCTCCTCCGCCGACGTCGCCGGCGTTGTGGTCGCGGGCTCATAGTCGATAGCATCGCGAACAGCTGCAGAAAGCGCGTGAAGCGTCTCGAGCGTGTCATCTTTGCGAACGCCTTCAGTCAACTGCCGAATGGCGTCGTTTGGCGATGTCAGCGGGGTTTGGCGCAAATAGAGACCCGGCGGCGTTCGGTCTTTCATCCCGCGGAGGACACCTGCGTCCTGCGCACGCAGAACAGTGCCTTCTGCGATCACTTCGATCTCTCCAAGTGGTCCCTCCACGGCACGGAAACCTTCTTTGTTCATTGCCGCGTCACCAAAGCCCGGTACAACGGCCGCGCCATTCACCGACACTTGCCACGTCTCGATCGTCTGTGTCGCGTAGACGGAAGGGAAAAGCCTGAGCCGCATCGCCACCCAGGGCGCTGCGGGTTCGTAAGCATACCGCGTCACATGGCGGATCTTGATCCTCATATCAGAAACCATAGGCATCTCGGATCATATCAGACAGCGACAACACATCGAAGAGCGATTGGGAAACCCACTCAAACAAACCATCAGCGAAAATATCGCTCATCGTCGCGGTACAGAGTTTATCATCAAGCGCAGCGCTTGCCTCGTGGCAAGGGTGGCTTTGTCCATAGGCCTCAGCCAGATCCGTCAACGTCTTGCTGATCTCGTGCACGCAGAAGGCCACCGATCGCGGAAATGTTCGGTTCAGCGCCAAGAGATCCGCGATGTTCCACGGCGCGAAATCTCCTTTGTAAAGATGGTGATACGCCCGAAGACCAGACGACGCCAAAAGCAAAGACGTCCACTGATAAAGATCTCGACCACCGCCGATGACGTCGCGTTCGGGGAGCAGAACCAGGTATTTGACCTTCAAGAGACGCAACGTCATCGCAGCGCGCTCGATATGGCTGCCGAGCCGAATGAACCCATGCCGATCGTTGCGCAGCATCGTGGTGTCCATTGCACCGCGAAACGCGCCCGCCCAGCGCTGGGAGAAATCGATATGGTCGGGCAAAGCACGCGACGCTGCGCGATAATCCATGCCGTGGAACCTTCGCCAATTGTCGTTCAGGGCGTCCCACATCGCCGATGTGAGCGCGGTGCGTTCCGCACGCCCATTAAAACGCGCCAGCTGCATGCAGGAGAGAATTGACGAACCGCTTTCAGGGTCGAGCAACAAAGCCTGCAGAGCTTCCGGCCGGCCGCTGACAGACGCTTCAGGTTGCTCGACACCAGCCGCGTCGAGCACCGACCGCCAGTCATCACGCGATGATGCGCCGGGAATAAGGGTCATCCGTGCACCCATGCCAAGAAGACGTGAGGTTGCGTCAGCGCGCTCCACATATCGGCCTAGCCAGTACAAGTTTCCAGCAGTCCGGCTCAACATAAGCTGTCATCCGTCAAGACCCATGTGTCTTTCACCCCTCCGCCCTGGGACGAATTAACCACTAATGACCCTTCGCGCAGCGCCACACGCGTTAACCCCCCCGGTGTCAGCCTGATCGACTTACCGACAAGGCAATAGGGCCTGAAATCAACATGCCGTGCACCGATTGATCCACCGCATAGTGTCGGCGTTGTTGAGAGCTCCAGCGTGGGCTGAGCAATAAACCCGGCCGGGTCTGCCTCGATCCGTTTGCGGTAGGCCTCGCGCTCATCTGCGGTTGCCTTGGGTCCGATCAGCATGCCATACCCGCCGGAACCATCGACTTCCTTGACCACCAATTCATCAAGGCGATCGAGCACATAAGAGCAATCCTCTGCATCGGCGAGGCGGTAGGTCGGCACATTGGGGAGGATTGGCTCCTCACCAAGATAGAAACGGATCATGGCAGGAACATAGGTGTAGATCGCCTTATCATCCGCGATCCCTGCACCGGGTGCGGAACAAATGGTGACGCCTCCGGATAAGTAGGCGTGCATCAAGCCAGGCACGCCCAAGAGGCTGTCGGGTCGGAAAGACAATGGATCGAGGAAATCGTCGTCAATCCGCCGATAGATCACATCAATTAGCCGCGGCCCTCGCGTCGTCCGGCGCCAGACCCTGCCATCGCGGACAAAAAGATCACGCGCCTCAACAAGCTCGGCGCCAATCTGATCGGCCAAAAACGAATGCTCGTAATAGGCAGAGTTGAAGGGCCCGGGCGTCAGCACGGCGAGTGAGGGTTGGTCTTTACAGGCAGGCGGCGCCACCTCTTCGAGTGTTCGTCGCAAATCTTCTGCATAGGTATCAACTGGCCGAATGCCTCCATTTGCAAAGAGGTCCGGGAACATCCGCATCATGATTTCCCGGTTCTCCAACATGTAGGAAACGCCAGAGGGTGTGCGGCAATTGTCCTCCAAGACCGCAAAATGGTCCGCGCTCATGCGCACCAGGTCGATGCCGACCACGTGGCTATAAACGCGCGCTGGCGGATCAAACCCGATCATCTGCGGGAGGAAGGCTGGATTTTGAAGAACCAGCTCCTCAGGCATATGCCCCGCCCGCAGGAACTCGCGCCGGTGGTAGACGTCATAGAGGAACGCATTCAGCGCGCTGGCGCGTTGGCGAATCCCCTGATCCAAGCGATCCCACTCGCTGCGTCCAAACACCCGCGGCACGAGATCAAAGGGAATCAAGCGCTCCGGATCCCCTCCTTCGCCATAGACCGCAAAGGTGATGCCCACCCGGCGAAAAAGCGCCTCGGCCTCCTTTGCGCGCAGGTCGAGGAGCGACAGTCCCGTGTCCTCAATCCACTGAGCGACAAGCTCGTAGGGCGGTCTAATTGCGCCCGGCGGTCCCATTTCGTCGTAGGTCAACCCGCGTCCTTATCGCTGATGCACGTCACGATAGAGGCATAAACCAACAATGCCCGTCAATCTAATCGGATCTGCTGCGAAAAATTGCGCCGCTGAACCCCAAGCAGCTTAAACGGTATTTTTGCCCGGCAAAGCCAACACAGCGACAAAACGAGGGCGCGCTGAAGCCCGCCCATGTCCGGCATCCTATGGCGCGATCACTGGTTCGTCGTCGGTCGGCACTGAATCGCACGCGGAGACGACAACCGCCCACTCCTCGTCATCCAATGGAAGAACGGCATCCATCGGCTCAGCAAATCGACGCGCAGCGTCAATACGCTTCTCCGTGTTCGGATGGGTTTGGAACCATTCTGGCCACTCTGCGTCAAAGGCCCGATCATCGTCGTCATCCATATCGGCGGAAATGGCTGCCAATGCTCGCCCGAGCGCCGCTGGATTTAACGATTGGGAGGCCAAAAGCTCATAAGCCGCTTCATCAGCCCTTTGTTCTTGTCCGCGCGTGTAATTCAAATCATTGAGTTGCCCACCAAGCAGGATCGCTTGCTGCGCCAATCCGCTGCCGCCGGTGAGGATCTCTAGCAGTGTCGAAATACCAAGGTTTCGGTAAACCGCAACCATGCCATCGCGGTGCTTCACATGGGCCAGTTCATGCGCCACCACCGCCCAAAACGCTTCCTGGTCATCCTCAAGCGTATGAAGCAATCCTTGCGTCGCCATCATCTGGCCACCGGGAAGCGCAAAGGCGTTCGGTAAGTCGGTCCGCACAAGTGTCATCTCGACATCAATGGCGATACCCGCAGCATCAGCATACTGCTCAACGACGGGTGCAATGAGGGCATCCGCTTCGTCTTTGTTGCAGGGCCGAAACAAGAGCTGCAACTGACCGGCCAGGTTGGCGCCGATCTGCTCTTCGAGTTCGACCGGCGTGCTGCGGGCAAGCCAGGTTGCCGCTGCTGGCATCGCACCAAAAACAAGAAAAGCGAACGTCCCCGCCACAAACGTCAGGCCAGCGACCATGGCAAAAAACTGGCGTCGCCGTCTGTTTCTCTCCAGCAAAAAAGGCGCCGTCGATGTGATGTCGTCAACGGCTTCATTGGGTAGAAGAAGGCCGGCGTCGCGTGCACCGCGATAGGTTAGTCGGCATTGATCGGGCAGCTGTTCAATGTGAATGCGCCGGTAAAGCCACAGGTGGTCGGAGCCACGCTCGTCAGTGAACTGAAGCCCTTTATCGGCGATCACCACGTCAACGGACTGAGAGACCGCCGACTGGCCGTCAAAATACGTACCGGACCAGGTCGACGGTAGGACCATCGTTAGAAGGCCGATCCAATATCGAGCCCGTCGGCGATGCCTTCGCCTTGCGCTGGTCCCGTGCTGGACGCTTGCTCAATGGCATCAAAGTCAATCTCACCCTCAAACTGGATATGGTTCGCGATCACCCGCCAAACCATCATATCAAAGGCAAGGGCGCCTATTCCGAGGGTAACAATGCTCAACAAAGCGCCCAAAAACCAAACCGTGAGCAATTGGATCGCAGACAGATCACAGCTCGCCTTCGCCCCTGCGATGCTCAATGACTTCACAATCTTCCGAGTCATGACGGCCTGAAACCATGCCGCAAACAGGGAGAACACGAAACCCAAGACCAACATAGCCGCATAGATCTTAAGAATCGCACCGAATTGACCCGTCGCGACGTCGACGGTTGACGTCGTACCAAACACCAGTGAAATAAACAACGTGTACAGAATGACGCCCCCAACCCACATGACGGCGAAACTCTTGTAGACTGGCTCAGCCTTCGATTCCTCGGTCTCTTCGAATCGAATTTTTTCGCTGCCAAAATAGGCATTGTCCCACATGTACCGTGAAAGCCGCAGCCGGACAAAGGGATGCAACCAACCAAGCGTGAAGGACGTTGCGAAGAGGTAGCCAAAGGCACGCCATCCATAGCTGACGGCGGACCCACGCTGTTCAAATCGAATACCCCGATACCGCGTCCGCGAGACCAAATAACGACGCACCAGGAAGACTGCGACGCCCATCAACCAAAAAATACCAATGTAAAGGATGACGATCGCGACCGCCGCACCGACTTCACCGAGCAAAAGCTGCGCCGATAGGATCAGCACCACCGTCGGAAGCATCACGGTGAAAATAGCGATCAGAAAACCGATGAACAGTTCCATCCCGCGCCCTGTGTACTCTAAGGCATGAGCACCAACGGTCGTATCCGACCACAACTGGCGGCGGAAATGCGTGCGCCCCCAAAATCGAAAGAGCGTCAACGTAAAGATGTTGAGCACGAAGGTGTAAAACCCTATCCAGAGCATTCGCCGAATGCGCGAGCCGTTGCCCATTTGGAGCGTTAACGCACCATCAGTGTTCTCAGTGTCCATAATGTTGCCCCAATGCCCTAACCTGGCCGCACCCCCGCCGACCCGGATACACAACCTCAAGCCGTCATAGAACGGAACCCTACCTCTGACAACAGATCAGGTTCAGGCGAAAAAGTGCGTAAATTCATCGATTAATCTGGCGCGCTGCGCGCAAAAACGTCGACCACACACCGACATTCATCAAGACAACCAGACCAGTGAGCGAAAGATAGAGGCCTCCCGGCCCATCCGGCGAAGCCAGCCCAAGCGGCGAGAACAACAAGTAGAGAGCGATGACGCAAGATCCGAGGGTGAAAGATGTCGGAACCCGATAACGCCACGGTGTGGTATCGACCTGCGCCTTGTCTTTCACCTCCGTCACACCGGTCCGTGGACGCAAAACCCCGATCGCGATCATAATACCCACCTCTGCAACAAAAAGAATCGCATACTGATGCAAGAAGTGGATATCGAGAATCGTGATGGGGGCAAACCGCAACATTCCGTAGACCACGACATGAAATG
>JBCCBY010000081.1:0-10863 GCA_039033795.1 Pseudomonadota bacterium
CAAGCGCTTTGTGGAACCGCTTCCACTTGGCACCGCCGCCGTTCAGCTTGAGGAGGTGGACAGGTTTGCCGGTAAAGGCGGCCTCCGTGATCATGTTCGCGCTTTCTTCGGTCACCAAGATTTTGTCCGCCATCCCCAGCATGCCAAGGTAGGGGTTCTCGATCGGACCGACCGGTTCACCGTCCCAAAGCCAAAGTTTCTTCGACTTGAAGGCGTATTCGAGGCGCTGGGCAAAATGCTTCGGTGTCCGGCGCGAAAGCGTTGCGAGCACAGAGTAGCCTGCACCAATTGCGCTGGCGATTGAGCTGACGATCCCTTCTTCGGCTTCTTTGGTCCAGCGGTAGGCTTTGCTGGGGCCCCCGATCAGGGCCGTGGCGAAGGGTTTGTTGAAGCGGATCTCGTCGGGCAGTGATGCGGCCAGCAAGGTGGCCTCCACCCTCAGCCGGTCGGCGGTCAAACGGTTGGGGCTGCCTTGAATGGGCAACACCCCGCGTCCTTTGAGCTGATCGTGAACGGGCGGGATGACCAGACCGAACTGATCAGCCGACGCACGAGGGTCTTGGGTTTGGACCGTGAAGCAATGCTTTTTGAGGGCCATGGCGAAGGGCACCGTGCGGCGACCACAGCCGATGAAAAGATCCGGCCATGGCGGTGTCAGCGAATCGCCCTCGTGGCTCAAATGATCAAAAGGATTGCCCCAAAACATACGCGGGAGCGCATCAAAGGGCTTGGTGACTGAAATACGTTTGGTGATGACGGTGGCAGGGACTCGTCGTTGAATAGCGTCAGCGATACCGAGCACTTGGTTTTCCATACCGGCGCGGCCATCAGAAACCGCCCAGATCGTTAGCCGCTGCATCTCAGTCATGGAGGTTTGCCTTAGCCGCCGCCTCACAGGCGTTGTACGACCCAGTTTGAGCGATGCTTGTTCCCGCATGGCTGCTTGCTCCTTCGACGTCAGACCGGCGTTTTAGCCTGCTGAGTTTTCTATGAGGCAAAGGATAGAATCCCCTCAATTTGAGGTAGGAACTCTTATGGTTGATGTTTTTTTCTACCACCTCGAACGCAGCGCTCCCCAGGAGGTGTTGCCCAGCCTCCTTGAAAAGACGCTCAAACGGGGCTGGCGCGCGATGGTCAAGTTTCCCGAACGCGAAGCGATGCAAGCGATGGATGAGGCGCTGTGGACCTATCGTGATGATAGCTTTTTGCCCCATGGGATCGACGGATCCGACCAGCCTGTTTTGTTGACGCTCGATGACGAGCCTGAAAATGGCGCCGATGCGGTCTTTTTGGCGCCGGGGGTGACGATGGCGCCGGAGGCGATGGAACGGTTTGAGCGCTGTGTCCTTCTTTTCACGCCCGCCGACACCCAAGAAGCGCGGGCGCAATGGAAGACGCTGAAGTCCCATGGGCACGAGGTCACCTATTGGCGGCAAACGCTGAGCGGCTCGTGGGAAAACGCGTCAGCGTGAGCCGCCTTCCCCGCCGGGCAGCTTTTTGAATTGAGCGATCGGGCGAAGCGGCCCGTTGCCCGACGACCCAGGAAGCCCGCCAGCCTGCCAAAGCTGCGGCGATGGAATAGGTTTTCCCACCGCGGCGAAGTTGGTTCGCCCGCCGCGGGTCAAATCCTCTGCCAGCTGAATGCCGAGCGGTAAACCGTCGAGGCGCGAGCGATAGACTTGCGTGTTTTCAAGCACCCGCATGACGTAATTGCGTGTTTCGCTGAACGGGATCAGTTCGATCCAATCGATCGGATCAACCGATGGGTCACGGGGGTCGCCATAGGTCTCGAGCCATTCATCGACCCGGTGGGCACCAGCATTGTAGGCGGCGAGCACCAAGACGTAGCTGCCCCCAAAGCGCTCAACGAGATGGCTCAAATGAGCCGCACCAAGCGTTAGGTTATAGTCCGGGTCCGTCAGAAGGCGGCTCGATGAATAGGGCAGGCCCTCTTTGCGCGCCGTGATCCGGGCCGTGGAGTTGATCATCTGCATCAGGCCTTTGGCGTTGGCGCGGGAGACTGCATCGACGCGAAACTCTGATTCTTGCCGTGAAAGGCCAAGAATAAGGGGGGCCTCGGCAAAGCGGGTGGCGGTGCTGGGAATAGGGATCACCGGGTAGAGCGCCTCTGGCGTTTCGAGGCCATTGCTTCGCGCGACCTTCCCGGCACGGACGATAAGCTCGTAATTGCCTGCGTTGCGCACCATCTCAGAAAAGGCGAGAACCTCACCCTCGGTGCTGAGTTGCTCGTCAAGTGCCAGGGCAAAGCGCCGATAGGTGATCGGTTGATCAATCGCATCCAGCAGCATCGTGGCGCGGGCGAGGGGGTTCGACATCAACGCCTCTCGGTCCCTTGCGGTGGGCGTCCGCTCTTCGGGGAAGCCATAGGCGTTGATGCGAGGCCCCAACGTCTCAACCGCCATCTGGCCATAGAACGTAAACGGATAATCGGCTGCCACCAAATAGTGCGCACGCGAAAGATCATCTTGGCCCATCGCCTCATAGCTGCGTGCGAGCCAGTAATTGCCGCGCGCGAGACTGATCGGCGAGGTGACGCCAGAGGTCAGGAACGCGAAGTGGTTCCGTGCCCGTTCGGGATCGGAGAGAAAACGAAGCGCAGTCCAACCCGCCATGAACTCCGCTTCGGCAAAATCTGCCCCCTCGGTCAGGCCTGAATAGGCCGAGACGGCGTAGGCATCTTCGAATTTGCCGTTTTTGAGCGCCCACCGCGCCAGCAGTTTGCGTTCGTAAAACCACGAGCCGGCATCCCTTAAGGCGTCGGCTTCTAAGGGGGCGAGTGCAGCCACATCGATCGCTTCATCTTCGCGATCCTGCCGCCGCAGATAGCGGACGAGATTGAGAAGAACGCCAGGATCGCGCTGTGAGGTGGCGGGCAGCGCGTTAAAAAGCGAGGGGCCATTGCTCCGCTCCCGGAGAAGAGCAACCCGCGCTTGGATTTGCGCATCACGCTTGGGGTCTAAAAGGCCCGCGATATCCTCAACCCCTGCGGTCGTGCGGCGGAAAAGTGCGCGGTCGGCCTTTTCGAAGTGGTCGTCCGTGGTCAGAAGGTCGCCGAATTCAGCAATGATCGCGCGACTGTCTTGGGTGTTAAAGTTGTGCTCAATCCATGCGCTGCGGATATAATAGGCCGCGGCGCGCTCGCTCCCAATGGTCGCCAGCGCACGGGCCAAATACCATTTGGCGTGACCGGATAAGGGCTCGCGATCGACAAAATAGGCGATGACATGGCCTTCGGGCGTGTCATCGTCGATCAGCTTCTCGCCCTTGCGCTGCAGGGTGCTGGGATTGGGCCAGCGGGGATTGCGATCAAGAAAGGCGTCATAGCGGTCGAGCGGCAAGTCCGGGGCGTTCGACATCAAGATCGCCCACTCGCCGATTCGGCGTGCAAGCGGATCGGTCAGCGCCGCCTGGCCAACGATCGCTTCGCTGTACGCCCGATCATCAAGGGCCTCGAACACAGCGCGAAGCTGCTCGGCCTCAACGGTCGCGATGAAAGGAAGATCAACAGCTTGCGGCTTGAGCGTTGGTGCAGGAACGGTCGCCCCCGCAACGGCGAGGCTGGAAAGCAGCGCAAGAAGAACGAGAAATGCCCGACCCATGGTGCTGCCATCCTGAATCAAAATGGCACAGAACGCACCCCCTAACCTTCGCACAACGCCTCCATCTTGCGAGCAACCTCAGCCCGGCGTAGCCCTCTGGGACGCTGAACCTATCCAAGGAGAGACCAGGATGGCCCCAGATTGGCTGCGCGGCTCGATGACCGCCATCGTCACCCCCTTCAAAGAGGGCCTGGTCGACGAGAAGGCCTTTGCCGCGCTCATCGAAAGGCAAATAGCGGGCCGCTCCAAGGCCATCGTGGCTGCGGGCACCACCGGCGAGGCCGCGACCCTGACGGCCGACGAGCATATTGGCGTGATCGCCAAGGCCGTGGAGATCGCTGGCGATCGGATCCCGGTGATCGGCGGCTGCGGCGCCAATGTGACGGCGGATGCCGTTGACCTTGCGAGGGCCTGTGAAGAGGTCGGCACGCAAGCGATCATGGCGACGACGGGCTATTACAACAAGCCTTCCCGCGATGGGCTCGTTGCTCATTACCGGGCGCTGTCCGAGGCGACGTTGCTGCCGATGGTCCTTTACAATGTGCCGAGCCGAACGGCGTCTGACCTCACGCCTGATCTCGTTGGGGAGCTCAGCCAATTACCAACCGCCGCTGCGTTGAAAGACGCAAGCGGGGACCTCGCGCGGCAGGCGCGCCACCGTCTTCTCTGTCCGTCGGATTTTGTGTTTGTCTCAGGCGAGGACATCACCGCGGTTGGGTTCAACGGGATGGGCGGGATGGGGTGCATCTCGGTGACCGCCAATGTCGCCCCGGCGCTTTGCGCGGAGATGCAGGAGGCTTGTCTGGCGGGTGACTATGCAAAGGCTCAAGCGCTGCAGGACAAGCTGACGCCGCTTCATGATGCGCTTTTTTCTGACGCCTCTCCTGCACCGGCAAAATATGCCCTCGCCAAATTGGGGCTGATTGAAGAGGAGCTGCGCCTGCCGCTGGTCCCGGCAAGCAAAAATGCGCGGAAAGCCGTTGACGCGGCGCTTCAGGATCTCGATCTCTAACGGCTCGCTTTTGAAGACTGTTCCGTCATGGCCAAAAAACCGGACACCCCCGGCCGCAAGCTCATCGCCGATAACCGGCGCGCTCGCTTTGAGTACAAACTCGGCGACCCGATCGAGGCTGGCCTGATTTTGACGGGCACCGAGGTGAAGGCCCTGCGGGAGGGCAAGGCCAATATCGCGGAGAGTTATTGCTCACCAGAGAATGGGCCGAATGGCCCTGAGATTTGGCTGATCAACGCGAACATCCCCGAATACTCAGGCGGCAATAGGCTCAATCATAAGCCCAAGCGTCCGCGCAAGCTCCTCCTTCACCGCCGCCAGGTGAACCAGCTTACGGGCTCGGTGGAACGCCAGGGTCGGACGATCATCCCCCTACGAATGGTCTTCAACGAAGAAGGCCGCGTGAAGCTCGATATCGCCCTCGCCGAGGGTAAGAAAAACGTCGACAAACGCGAAACGGTGAAAGAGCGCGAATGGGGCCGGCAAAAGCAGCGCTTGATGAAGGATTTTGGGTAGTCTCCCATCGGCCAAGCCCATTATCGAGGTGACCATGACCACTGCTGCACAATCAGCCGACGACATCATCAAAGAGCTGGACCTTTCTCCGCACCCAGAGGGTGGGTGGTACAGGCGGACCTTTGAAGATCCTGAGCAAGTGAACGGCCGGCCGGTGGGAACGGCGATCTATTATCTCCTCAAAAAAGGGGAGCGGTCCCATTGGCACCGGGTTGATGCGACCGAGCTGTGGCATTTTTATGCGGGTGACCCGCTTCTTCTCAGGGTGGGTGTCGACAAACACTATCATCTGGGAACAGACTTTAAGAACGGCGAGCAGCCGCAGGCGACCGTGCCCGCTGGCGCTTGGCAGTCCGCTGAACCCCTAGGAGAATGGACCCTGGTGGGAGCCACGGTTTCTCCAGGGTTCCAGTTCGAGGGTTTTGAGCTCGCGCCCCCGGATTTTGAGCCATGACGGCGCGAGCGACATGGCGCTAAAGACCTGTGACCGTGACCGTCTTTTTGTTGACGAAGGCCATCATGCCGTCTTTGGCGAGTTCCCGTCCGTAGCCGGAGGTCTTCACCCCGCCAAAGGGCAGTTTGGGGTCTGACGCAACAATCCGGTTGACCGCTGTGCAGCCTGCATCAATGCGCCGGACGGCGTGCAGCACGTCGGCCTCGTCCTGGGTGAAGATGGCAGAGCCGAGGCCAAAGGGCGTGTCGTTGGCGAGCTCGATCGCTGCCTCCAGGCTTGGCACCCGATGCATCAAGGCGACCGGCCCGAAAATTTCCTCACGGAAGGCTGGAGCTGCCTCGGGGATGTCCTCGAGCATGCCCGGCGCGAACCAATAGCCGCCTTCAAAACCAGCCACCGTTGTCGTCTCGGCCCCAAAGACACGCTTGGCGCCCGCCTCGATGCTTTGCTCGACCAAGCTCACAACCTCCTCAAGACCCGAAGGCGTGGCGAGCGGCCCGACGTCGGTATCTTCCTCAAGCGGATCACCGACTTTAAGGGCTTGCATCGCCGCCGCCATCTTGTCGCGGAAGGCATCATAAACCTCCGTGTGCACCAAGAAACGCTTCGCCGCGATACAGCTTTGGCCATTGTTCATGGTCCGACCGACCACCGCTGCTTTGACCGCGGCATCGAGATCGGCGGACGGCATGACGATGAAGGGGTCCGAGCCGCCAAGCTCGAGCACCGACGGTTTGATCATCTCACCGGCGGTTTTCCCCACCGCCGATCCGGCTGGACCGGAACCAGTGAGCGTGGCGCCGCGCACCCGCGGGTCGCGTAAGATGCCATCGACCGCGCCCGAACCGATCAGCAGGGTCTGGAAGCTTCCTTCGGGGAATCCGGCTGCGCGAATCACGTCCTCAATGGCGAGCGCCGATTGGGGCACGTTGGAGGCATGTTTTAAGAGCCCCGGGTTGCCTGCCATCAGCGCGGGCGCCGCGAACCGAAACACCTGCCAGAAGGGGAAGTTCCACGGCATCACGGCCAACACAGGACCAAGCGGAAGATGGGCGACATAGGCGCGGCCATCGGCAATCTCGATCTCTTCATCGGCGAGGAAACCGGGGCCGTGCTCGGCGTAATAGCGGCAGACACTGGCGCATTTGGCGACTTCTGCCCGGGCGGAGGCAATGGTTTTCCCCATTTCCTGGGTCGCGGTGAAGGCCATCGCCTCTTGGCGTTCGTCCAAAAGGTCCGCGAGCCTCAAGAGCGCCGCGGCGCGATCACCAAGCGGCATCACGCGCAGGCTGTCGACGGCCTCCTCGGCGGCGACAAGGGCTTGTTCGATAGCTTCGGCGTTCAAAGGCTCAAATTCTTCGACGACGGAACCGGTGGCGGGGTTGGTGGACTTGATGCTCATGACGGCTTGCTAACATGGAAGACATGGAACCGTCCGCTCGTTTCGTGCAGAGGGGTGTGATTATGACCTTGTGGGAACGCATCGCCGCCATCATCGACGCTGCCAGGGAGCGCACCCTTGGTGCGGTTATGGAAGCGATTGAAGAGCGCAAGCGGCAACGTGATGCGGCGGTTTTCTCGATTGCGTTGATCGGGTTGTCAGCAAAAATGGCCAAGGCTGATGGCGTGGCGACCGACGACGAGTTTGCGGCGTTCCTTGACTTCTTCTCGGTGCCTGAGGGCGAAGAATCGCGTGTACGGATGGTCTATGACCTCGCGAAGGCCGATATCGCTGGGTTCGAAAGCTATGCGCGCCAGGTCGGCAAACTCTTTAGCGGCGAAACGTCTGTCCTTGAGGACGTGCTTGATTGCCTGTTCCACGTCGCCATGGCGGATGGCGTCTTTCACCCCGGCGAGCTTCAACTCCTGGAAATTGCCAAAGACGCATTCCAGATGAGTGATGCTCGTTTTCGCCGGGTGAAGGCGGCCCATGTGGGGCTTGACGATGATGATCCTTATGCGGTCCTTGGTGTTGACCCAGACATCGAGACCGACGTCCTTAAAACGACGTATCGCGAGCTCGTTAAACAACATCACCCCGATGTGATGATCGCCCGAGGCGTTCCGGCAGAGCTTCTTTCGATTGCTGAGCATCGCATGGCAGCGATCAACACAGCCTATGAAAAGGCGATGGCGGAACGATCTGCGGCATGAGGTCCTTTGATTTTTTCCAGATCGATGCGTTCACAGATCAACCATTTGCCGGTAACCCCGCAGCGGTCATGATCCTTGATGCCTGGCTTCCCGACACGACCATGGTCAAAATCGCGGCTGAACATAACCTCGCAGAGACCGCGTTCTTGGTGAAACGCGAGGCTGGCCACTATGATTTGCGTTGGTTTACTCCAGCGGTCGAAGTCCCCCTTTGTGGGCATGCGACACTCGCGTCGGCTCATGCGCTCTACACTGAGCTTGGTGAAACGGCTGACCGCTTGCGGTTCGAAACAAAATCAGGCCCTCTTTTTGCAGAGCGCCGTGGTGGCCGTTATTCCCTCGACCTGCCCGCTGACCCGCCTCAGAAGATTGATCTTCACCCGTCCGTTGGTAAGGCCTTGGGCGCGGAACCGTTGGAGCTCTATCTGGGGCGACTTTTTCTCTTGGCGGTGTACGGACATGAACGTGACGTTCGAAGCCTTGCGCCTGATCTGGCGGCCGTCGAAAAACTGAGCCAATGGGTTGGCAAGGACGAGGTTTGTGTGACGGCCCGCGGTGAGGATGTCGATTTCGTCAGCAGGTTGTTTGCGCCATCGATCGGTATTCCTGAGGACCCCTTCACCGGATCGACCCATGCCATGCTCACACCTTTCTGGTCTGAACGGCTTGGCAAAACAGAGCTTTCCGCCCACCAAGCCAGCGCCCGGGGAGGCGATGCAGTCTGCTACTCTTCTGGCGATCGGGTTTTTTTGCTCGGGAATGCGGTAACGATGATCCGCGGTAAGATTTCCTTTTGAAGCCGAACAAAGACGCCGCGGGTCAGCGTGATTCCAAGGAAGATGGTCAAGAGCCCGATCGCTTGGTTGGGTTCAAAGCTCTCGGAAAAAACGATCACCCCCAAAAAGACCGACACCACCGGCGCGACATAGGCGCTGGTGGAAAGAAAGCTCGCGCCAGCACGCCTCACCACCGTGACGACGCAAACAGCAATCAGCCCTGTCGGCCCTAACCCCAGATAAGCAATGGCCGCCCAACCCTCACGGGTCATCGCGCTCCAGTCAGCAAAGAACAGGGGCGGGGTGGTCATGATGGCTGCGGTGATCATCATAGCGGTGGTGAAGCTGCGGACGGGCACTTCGGGCGCGCGCCGCATCACAATGCCTGTTGTTGCATAACCAAGGATCGCCAGGAACAAGAGCCCCTGGCCGTAAAGCGTGCCCTCAGCGCCCGCAAGCGCAGCCGGACCGATCAAGATCAAAACGCCCAAGCTGCCCACAAAAACGCCGAGGAGGGATCGTTTGGTGAGGGGTTCGCTGGCAAAAGCGGCAGCCGCCAACACCGTCACCACGGGCAAAAATGACATAAAGATCCCGGCCATGATGGAGGAGATCTCTTGCTGGGCTAGAGGAAAGAGCGTGAAGGGAAGGGCGTAGCCAGAGGCGCCCGCAGCGGCGGCATATCCCCATGCGACCCAATCACTTTTAGTCCGTAGGGGGAGCAGCGGCCGTCCTGTGCCGAGTGTGAACATCACCAACAAAAAAGCAGCCAGCCATAAGCGCAGCCCAGCAATGATGAGCGGAGGCGCCCCGGCGATCGCGACGTTGATCGCTGCGGGTGCTGATCCGCCCACAAAGGCGACGGCTGCCCACATGAGCCAATCGGCACGGTTCGGTTCGTTGGGGGGGACTGGACTTGACGACATTGGGGAGGAACTAGTTCGCCCCAAGCCCCTGAGCAAGCGGGTGCCGAGCCCTATCGTCCTGTGGTACAACCCGGTTTTGACACAAGGTGAGCGAGCGAAGCGATGAGACGTCTGATGAAGGTGATCGGCGCCGCTGCCGTTTTAACAGCGTGTTCCGAAGCGCCGCAGCGCTTAGAAACAATCGCTCCCCAACCGCCCGCGGACGCCGCCACGGCAAGGATCACGCCGCTCACCTCTGACCCAGCGGTCATCGCGCAACTGAAAGCGGATGTCGGCTATTTGGCGAGTGATGCGCTTATGGGCCGCGAGGCCGGAGAGCCTGGCTATGATCTCGCAGCAGACTATGTCGCCGAACGTTTTAAGACCCTGGGCCTTGAAGCTGTGGGTGATGGCAACAGTTTTTATCAGACCATCACGTTTCACGCGATTCAGTCCAACCTTGCGGGCGGCGCTGTTGTCTCGATCGCGGGCGGTGATGAGCAAATATGGGAACCGAACGTTGATTTCATCGGAGCATCGATCAATCCAACAGCGCAATTGAACGACGTTCCGATCATTTTTGCTGGCTACGGACTGGTCTCCGATGCCCATCAACGCAATGATTATGAGGGCCTCGATGTTGATGGCAAGGTCGTTCTTCTCATCATGGGCGCGCCCGACTTTCTTCCGTCAGAAGAGAAAGCCCATTTCTCGAATGTTCAAAGTCAAATAGCATCCGAACACGGAGCGATTGGTATTATCCGTTTGCTTTCTCCAAGTTTTGAGGAAAACCGGATTCCCTTCGGCGCCTTGGCAGCACGGGTCGGTCAATCGGAAAGCCTACGCTGGGTCGGGGCGAATGGTCGAACCCATTCGAATGCCCCCAATCTTGTCGGCGGCTTGGTGATGGGTCAGGTCGGAGCCACAAAGCTTTTTAAGTCGATTGGCCGGGACTGGCAGGAAATTGTACACGCTGCCAACACCGGCGTTGGTGGTGGCGATCGGTTTGAGACTGGTCTTCAAGTCAGTATGCGGTTCGATAGCACGATCCGTGATTTTCAGAGCGCCAATGTGATTGGTCTCGTTCCTGGTTTTGATCCTGCATTGTCGGACGAGCTGGTGGTGGTCAGTGCCCATCTCGATCATATCGGTGTCAACGGGACGAGCGATGACAAGATTCACAATGGCGCGATGGATAACGCCGTTGGTGTCGCGGCCATCCTCGAGGCTGCACGGCAGATTGCGAAAGCTCCGACGGCGCGGCCGGTGCTTTTTGCAGCTGTAACTGCGGAGGAGAAAGGACTTCTGGGGTCTGACTACCTTGCCCGGCACAATCCCTTGAGGAGCGCACGTTACGTGGCAGCGATCAACCTTGATATGCCCGTCGTGACATTTCCTTTCGAGGACTTGGTTGCCTTTGGCGCCG
>JBCCBY010000082.1:0-10794 GCA_039033795.1 Pseudomonadota bacterium
AGTGATTTAACAATCACGGAGGAGTCATCCTCTTACCTGGGTCTAGCCCTCCAAGGGCCAAAGTCCTGTGCCATTCTCAGTGCATTCGGGTTTGAGGACGTGTCTTCTTTAAAACCGTTCGACCTAAGAATATTTGATCTTGGTGGGCATGAGATCATAGTGGGTCGCGTTGGGTTTACCGGAGATCTTGGATACGAAATATGGTTTGCTCCCGGAGCATTATCTGAGGTTGAGCACGCCCTCAACGCTGCTGAAGAGGCGACCGGTGTGAAGGGCATAGGTTACGGCTTAACCGCCATTCAAATGGGCCGGATCGAGGCGGGGATGATTGTGCCTGGTTGGGATACAGCTGGCACGTTTGACGATAGCGCAGACGAGCGGACCCCTTTGGAGCTGACGCTTGGCTGGAACGTAAAGCTCGACCGCGGCATGGATTTTGTTGGTGAGAACGCTTTGCGCGCGCAAAAAGCAAACGGCACGCGCTTTAAAATGAGAGGCATCCGGATCGATCACTCTGCGCCGATTGAGGAGGGGACTGATCTCTTCACCACGGTCGATGGTCAAAGAACCACCATTGGAAAGGTGCCTTCGCTCATTTGGCATGCGGTCGAGGAGTGCTGGATTGGTTTTGCATCCCTCAAAGCAGCCTACGCAAAGGCTGAGACTGTTTACGTACTGAGCGATGATCAAGCGGTCGACGGAGAATTGTGCAATTTGCCCTTCATCCAACTGGACCGGCGAACGCAGACCCCGGCGCCTTGCTGAAAGAAGGGGCGGGTTGATCGTACCCAAACCGTTCGATCCAAGGCCGTAGGAGGGGCATAACGGGTTCCAATGGGGCTCGGTAGTGTTCGAACCTGTGGGCCGCCGTTGTGTATATCGGTTTGGAAATCTGGTTGAAGCTCACCGTCCGCTTTGGGCGATGCTGGGACCGATGAAACGCCTCCATGGGTTCTTCCCAAACGAGCCCCATGGCGTCAAGAACGGGATCGAAGGTGCCGCGGAGGTCGGTCACAAGATCTTCATACCGAATGATCGTGGCATCAAGACCTCGATTGTCGTCGAGCGTCGTGTATAGCGTCATCATAAGGTCGTAGAAGCGAGCTGTGTCTTCGATGGTCAGGTAATTTGCGGTGTGGTCGGTTGGGTGAAAATTCGCAAACCAAGCGCTTAAAACCACATCACAAGGATGGCGGAGCATAAAGAAGAATTGCGCACACGGAAAAAGAAGTTTCATAAAACCGGCTTGCAAGAGCCCCGTGGCGTGACGATCAATCACTGTACGTCCATGTCTTTCTGCCGATAGATCGTCATCCAGTCTTTCAAAATAAAACTGGCGGAGATGACGAGCCACATCGTCGTTGATGGCCGCAAAGTCTCGGCCGTCTTGCGGTAAAACCCGTCCGGCCTCCTGAAGGCAGCTGTGGGCTGCGAGCGACTCTTCCGCAATTGCGATCTGAGAGTGGGTGCGCAAGATCGCGTCGATAAGGGTCGTGCCGCTTCGAGGGAAGCCGTTGATAAAGGCCAGACCTTGCCCAGCGCCTCGCTCGTTGGGCGTGCTGGGTGAAACTTCTTCGGCTTGGGCGAAGTGTTTGATCGCTTCTTCAGCAAAGCGTATATACGTGTCTTTGTTCGTCCCCATACGTTCAAATGTCTTCGACTGTCGGCGATTGGCGGTGTCAAACGCCGCTGCAGCACTTTTATGCTCCCCAAGGCTAAGAAGACACTGAGGCTCGAGATAATGAGGGAACCAGTCAGTGTCGACCACGTCTTGACGTTGACTGATGGAGCGAATCTTTGTGAGCGCTTTTTCGAAATGCCCTTGCTCTTGAAGGATCATTGCATGCAGCGCGTGCCCACGTTCGAAACTTGGATCACGTTCCTGAAGGTGATGGACAGCCGCAAGGGCTGCATCCAATTGCTGCGCACGCAGATAAGCTTCGATCAGGTATGCGGTCGTTTCGTTATAATCCTCGTTCGAGGATACGAGACTTTGAGCTGTGTGAAGATGACCAATCGCTAAATCGGGCTTGCCAAGTGCTGTGTACGATCTGCCGATCATGGTGAGCGTCGGGCGATGGTTCGGACACAGTGTGTTGGCGCTTAAGAGAGCATCCACGGCCTCTTTCCATTCACCCCGTTCGAAACAGAGGGCGCCAAAACGTTGCCATGCGTGCACATTGCCCGGATCAACCTGAATGGTAGTGCGAAAGAAATCCTGGGCTTTGGTCCTCTGCCCTTCCTGACTAGCCAAGAGCCCAAGTAAATTCAGTGCAGAAACATTTTTGCTGTCCTTGCGGTGAACAATTTGGGCCAGTCTTTTGGCCTCGGTTTGATCGCCGACCGCTAATGACATCTCTGCCAGTTTCATTTTCAATTGGGCGCAGCCCGGATCAAGCTTCACTGCTTTGCGGTAGCAGCGAACAGCTTTTTTCAGGTCCTTCCGTTGAACAGCGATAAACCCAAGATACTCGAACAGCACAGGATGAGGCGCGACCACGGCCTTGAGATGCGTGAGGATTTTGTCGGCATCATCAAGCCGGCCTTGTGACATGTGGTGCCGTGCTGCGTTGAGCTGTGACGCCACGTTCAATGCCGGTTGTGTCATTGGTCTCGCCTGTCACCGCTACCGCTGCGTAGGCAGTTTAAGGAACAAGATTAAACGTGGATTAGGTGAGCTGTGGCATCGCTTCGACCGTATGCACGCTGGTTAGCGATGCGGCGATGACCCATTGGGGGTTTCGCCAAGCGGTCCCACGTCAAGCACCGGCGCGGCGTCGATATCTTCAGCATCCAAAATGGACGCGACCCTTTCAAGCGCTGCAACGATGAAGGATTTTTCCCACTCTTCCAGTTTCCGAAACCGTGTTTCGAACCGCTCTTGTAGAATTGCCGGCGAACGGTCCAGCAGCGCCTCCCCATCCGATGTGAGAGCCACCAAACTGCGGCGTCGGTCTTTGTCATCCTTGGTGCGCCGCAAAAGACTTTTTGCTTCGAGCTTGTCGATCAGTGAGGTGACGGTTGCTTGACTGAGAGACATCTCCTTCGCGATCGTTCCAGGGGTGAGGCACCCCTTTTTTGACAACAGCTGAAGAACGATATGCTGCGACGGGCTGAGGCCACTGGCCTTGGCAAGGGAGCGGGCGCTGATTTCCGTTGCGCGCAGAATTTGACGCAACGCCACCAGCGCATCATCTGTCCGATCCATCGTCACGGCGCGCGGCTCCTCCATGGCCTCTAAATCGACGTCTTCCATTAATGGCGCTCCGCGTCGGCGTCATCCAAAATATGCTTCTCATCCTTGAGACCCATCACGAGGCTGACGCAGGCCAACAGCACCACAAAGGCGAACGGCAGACCGGCAGCGATCGTTCCTGCCTGGAGGGCGGAAAGGGCCGCTGAGCCGCCTCCGACCAGGAGCACAATGGCGACGAGTCCCTCCATCATTGCCCAAAAAACGCGCTGCGGCACAGGCGCGTCAAGCTTCCCGCCCGCTGTGATGCTGTCGATGACGAGCGAACCAGAGTCGCTCGATGTGACGAAAAAAATGATCAACAGCACGATGGCGAAAAACGCCGAGACCCGAGGGAAGGGGAGGTTTTCTAGCGTATGAAACAGCACCAGCGACACATCCGTGATGCCATCGGGAAGACTGCCAATGTCGCCTTGAACCTGCTCGATGGCTGCGGTGCCGAACGATGAAAACCAAACAATGGCCACGAGTGTTGGAATCACCAGCACCGCAAAGAGAAATTCTCTTATTGTCCGTCCACGCGATACACGGGCGATGAACATGCCCACAAAGGGCGACCAAGATACCCACCAAGCCCAATAGAAAATGGTCCAGCCATGAAACCATTCTTGGTCCTGACGTCCGACCCAATTCGACAAGCGGAAGCTATCGGCAATATACGCCCCAGCGTTGGGAAGATAGCTTGAGAGGATCGAAGCAGTCGGCCCCGCTGCAATCAGAAAGACGAGCAAGACCAAGGCGAGCGCGATATTCACATTGCTGAGGACCTTGACACCGCCCTCAAGCCCCCGAACCACGGAAAAAATCGCCATCGCGGTGATGCCAACAATCAGCAGCACTTGCGTTTGTAACCCATCCCCAATGCCGAAAAGGAAACCGAGGCCACTCGCGGCCTGCTTCGCTCCCAGCCCTAAGGACGTCGCAAGGCCAAAGAGCGTTGCGATCACGGCGGCAAGGTCAATGATATGACCTGGCCATCCCCACACACGGTCGCCGAGAAGAGGATAGAAGATAGACCTGACCGTCAGAGGAAGGCCCTTGTTGAAGGTGAAGAAAGCCAAGGAAAGCCCGATCACCGCATAAACAGCCCAAGGCGTCAGCCCCCAGTGAAAGATCGTTGCGCTGAAGGCCAGGCGTTGAGCGTCAGCGGTGAGAGGTTCTGTACCCAGCGGGGTGCCGGACCAGCCAGTGTAATAGGCCAAGGGTTCAGCTGCTCCGTAGAACAACATACCAATGCCAACACCCGCCGAAAAAAGCATAGCGAGCCAAGAGCGTGTGCTGAATTCAGGCTTGGCATCATCGCCGCCCAGCCGGATTTTCCCAAACCCTGTGAACGCCAGAGCCGCGGTGAACAGGACCGCGACATTCGTTACCAAGATGAAAAGCCAATCTGCACGGCTTAGCACGCCATTGCGTGCGGCCAGGAGCCAATGGCTCGCCCTCTCCGGGAACGCCAGGGCGCTGATAACAAACACCAAAATCAGCGTGGCACTGATCGGAAACACGGGGTTATGAATATCGAGTCCAAAGACTTGGATATTGTTTTCGCCCGTTTCGTGATCGGTGTCATAGCACGTCTGATCGGGCGCCAAGTCTTCAGGGAGAGGCGCATCGTCCGTGGGGCTACGCATGGGAACGCTCCGGTGCGAGGGGGCCGAGTGCTGCAAACAAAGGCTCCAGGTGGGCTTCGAAGGGGCGCCATTGTCCGATACCCGAAGAGTAAATCGGTTGGCGGACCTGTTCAGAGCTTGCGGTTCGAACGGACCGATCCGTCTCAAAAAATCGAAGGCATTGTTCCTCAAACGTCAAATGACAAAAGGACAGAAGGCGTCTGACAGATCCTTCGAGGTCCTTCACCACATCTTCATACTGTATACGGAAAATTTTTCCAGGAAAGACGTGGTTCCAGTGATCCATCAGATCGACATATCCTCGGTAGTAACGGCCAAGATCATCGAGGCTATAGGAAAACTCCTGACCTTCAGCGAAGAGTTGCTTAAATCCGCTGAAACAGCAATCAATGGGGTCGCGCCGCGCATCGATAATTTTTGCTTCTGGCAAGATCATCCGAATAAGGCCTATATGCCTAAAATTGTTCGGCATCTTATCGGTGAACCGTGGTGCCGAACCGCGGTGCACAGCAGTATCAGCGAGGAAAGTATCACCCATCGCCGTGCGCTGCTGCGGGGTGATGCCGTTAAGGACAGCGGGGTATCGCGGATCATCACCGAGTTGTCGCCGCCCGTTGAGTTTATGGGCCAGCGCGAGAATATTGGGCAGTTCGAGCGTCCCTTCAACATCGGGGTGTGAAGCAAGGATTTGCTCGAGGAGCGTGGATCCAGCCCGCGGCAAACCGACGATAAAAATCGGCGCTGTTGACGACGCCCCGCCGCCAGGAAGGTCGTGCACAAACTCTTCGGAGAAAAACTCTTTTTGGGCCTGAAATTCCTGATCCATCCGCGCCGGATCATAGCGCAGTTCACGCCGTTTGAGAGCGTTCCCTTGTGCATAAAAAGCAAAGGCGTCGTCAACGGCTCCTCTGTCTTCGAACGCTTTGCCAAGAGCGAAACAGAGGTGGTAATGGTCCTCCGCCGACAGATCAGACGACTGCGCCATTGAGCGTATCTGCTCTAGCTCGTCATCACCAAATCGGTACGTCTTGAGATTGGCAAGGCTCCAATAGGCGTCGCCAAAGCCAGCGCGCGCACCGTAGGCGGAACGGTATGCCGCCACTGCGTCGCTTTGACGGCCCACCGTTTTAAGCGCGTGTCCCCTGACCAAATGGTTCGATGCCACCTGCGGAAAGCGCTGGGCCAAGTCGTCATAGATCTCGATCGCGTCATGAACGCGCCCAATTGCTAAAGCTTCGTTAGCGTAGACGGATTGAATTGCTGGATCATCGGGTTGGGTACGAAAGAGTTTGGATGCTTCTTCGAACGATCGCTGGTACTTTTGACGCTTATGGAGAACACTGATATATTCGATCTGTATTTCGACATCATCGGGCGCAAATGTGAGAGCGCTTTCAAGGAGAAACTCGGCGTCATCGAGGATACCAAGCTTCATCCCCAATTGCGCTAACAGACGCATCGCTGACGTGTCTTGAGGGTTCGCTTTGAGATGCTGTCGGCAAATTTGCTCAGCTTGGTGAAGTTTCCCCTCATGCATCATACTCTCAATGCTCACGATCACAGGGGATAGGGACGTCAACCGAGCGACATTCCGGCGTGCCAGCTCTGCACCATCGGTAGACGGATCAGCAAGTTCCGTGAGTGCCCGCCAGGACGCCAAGAGAGCCGGATTGAGCCTTGTCGCTTCGGCATAGGCAGCGATCGCTTTTTCGTGCGCGCTTTGCGCCTTGAAGATGTGTCCACGTTCTTGATGCGCACGCGCATGGTTTGGCCTGTCACCCAAGAGCCGATCGATGCATTGAACGGCGTCATTCAGCCTTTGAAGATATCGCAAGCAGACAGCTTCGATATAGAGCGCTTCAACGGTTTGCTCACCATCATGGCGAAGGGCTCTCGCTGTTGCGAGAGCCCCTTCAAAATCACCTGATTGAAGCTGCCGTTTGGCCTCAGGGAGGCCGTTGTCTGTCATCAGTAGTCGTACCTCACACGCAAGCCATAGGTCCGTGGTCGGTTGGTGGTGATCCTGGTGATATCATCCTGATCGTTGATGAACAGCTCGGCTCGTTCGTCCGTGAGGTTTTCAATCGTGAACTCTGCCAGCCATTGATCACGGCGGAATCCAGCCGAGAAATCAGCTGTGGTGTAGGAATCTTGTTCCTCACGCACTTCAGCGACAAGGGACGAGAAACTCTTGCCAGCATATTGGATCGCACCCTGAACATGCAAATCATAGTCACCCATCGACCATTCATAGCGGGCCCTCGTGGTCCCTTGGAACGTCGGAACCAGCGGTAACTCGCTTCCCACCGGCGCCAACTCAATCACTTGCGCGTTGATGGCAGTCAACTCTGTGTCGTTATAGGAGATGGCACCGAACAGAGTGAGGTTGTCGGTAGCGGCCCACACCGCGTCGCCCTCGATCCCGAAAATCTCCGAGTCCGCTGCATTTTCGATAAAGGTCAAAATCGACACATTTTGCGGATCGAACCGCGAAACCTGCATATCGGTCCACTCGACAAAATAGATGCTGCCATTGAGTTGAAGGGTGTTTCCAAGAAGCTGGCTCTTCACGCCAAGCTCATAGTTTTGCACATCGTCGGTGTCATAGGTTGATGATACTGTTGGGAAAGTAGGGTTGGCAGAGGGGATACCGCCGCCGCGATTCCACCCGCCTGGCCGAAATCCTTCAGAGTAGGTGGCAAAGACCAGAACGTCATCTGTCGGCTTCCAGCTGATATTGGCTTTAAACACTGTTCCATCAGTGGTTAGAGGGTCCGTCGTATGATCACCGGAGACATCATAGTCGCGACCTGAGTCTTGGTCATCGAGGGCCACATCAGGTGTCGTGAAAATACCATTCGCAAAGTTCGACGATCCTTCGAAATCAGAATCAATCTCGTAATAACGAACGCCGCCAGTGACCGTCAGTATGTCGGGGATGATATCGAAGGAGAGTTCACCGAAGAACGCAAGCTGTTCTTCAGTTCGCCGAATATCGTTAAAGAACGTGACGTTCTCATCCCGCGTGTTGGGGTTCACCTGAACAGCCGTGGAAATGGGCGCGTTCGGCGCAAAGCCAAGTTCGGTTGCTGCGGCGTAGATATAGTCGTCTTGGGTCTCGATCTCAAAATCATCGTAGAAAACGCCAGCGGTCAAACGGACACGCAGGTCTTGAGGCGTGAGAAATCGAAATTCGTGGGTGGATCGCTTTTGGTCTTGCGTGATCACCGCACCCTTGGTCGGATCAAGGCACTCCCGCCCGCCTGGCGTGACAAACTGTGCCTGTGCCGGTGCGCCACTGGTGTAGGTACACGTATAATAAGAGACAAATGCGCCGGCATTGTTGTATCCTGTATAATCGACCGATTGGTTGACCTCGCGGTCCAGGTACGCACCGGTGTAGATCACATCCAGCATCGCCAGGCGACCTTCCAAGGTCCAGGCGGTCTGATCAAACTCGTCGTCGAGGCTGTCTTCAAAAAACCGGTTCACCTCGAGATCGCCAACGGTGGGATCGTAGTCGAACACACCGTCCGCCTCGAGTTGTTGATGGGTATGCTGAAGAGAAAGCTTCCAGTCGTCGTTGATTTCCCAAAGCAGGCTCGCGCGGACGCCCTGGTACGAGCTGTCGTTGAAATTGTCTTCAACCAGATCAGCGTTATCGGCGGCAGCGTAACTTACCGCGCTGGGCGTGGCTGTGCTATCGGGATTGATTGATGGGTCGGTTGTGAACGTGCCCTGCACATTGTCGATATACCCGCCTTCATGGATTGAATAGGCAGCGATCCGTGCGGCAAGCTTATTCTCCACGAGGGGGATGTTGACGAAACCTTCAAACCCATAACTTTCATCACCGCCCTCGGTGAACGCTGTTGAAACCTCCGCACCAAAATCGAACTGATCGATCCGAGGTTTGTTGGTGATGAGCCGGATGGTACCGGCCTGCGAGCTGGCACCGAAAAGGGTGCCTTGCGGACCGGGCAGAACTTCGATGCGTTCAAGATCGGTCGCGTAGACGTCCAAATTCCGACCGGGCGCCGTCACGGGTTGCTCGTCGAGATAGAGTGCCACGTTCGGTGTCGTGCCTTGCGCACCGGACAGCAGCACGGTGATCGGCTGCACCGCCATGCCCCTGATGTAGACTGTCGATTGACCGGGGCCGCGACCGCCAAACGTCACGTTCGGCAGCTGACGGACATAATCATCGAAGTTGCCGATGCCGAGCTCATCGATCGTTTCTGAACCAATGGCTTGGATGGCAAGCGGTGCGTCTTGAGCGCTGGTCTCTGTCTTCGTGGCCGTGACCGTGATGATGTCAAGCTGCCGACCGTCGTCGTCCTGGGCTGCTGCTTGGGCCAACAGTGCAGCCGTCAGGGCGATGCCCGATACGCTGGATCGAATAAGCATGTGCCTTGTCCCTTTCCCTGCGCTCTGCCAAGCGCGGGCGGTTGCGAACCACCGCACCCCATGCGGGCAGTTCAAGAAGCATCCCGAGGGGGAGGCTCTTTCCGGGCGGTCCTACATTAATCATTTGGCATGTCAAAGTATTGTCGGTGGAGGGTCCGTGAACAGCCTCACAACATCTTGTTTTACGGCTCGACTGTGATCAATTAACCAACGGAAAACCTTCGAGATAACGAAAAGTCAGCTGTATCGAAGGAAACGGGTAACGCTCGGTCGTCACTCCTCGGGGACCCCGCGTCTTGTGCCGTGGTTGATCGCGGGAGGGGTCTTTGTGGAGACCGGAAAAAACCTTCATCAAAAAGGATGAGGACATCGTGATGGAGACATGGATCCGGGCCGCAGATGATGAACGCGCCATAGGCGTCATCGCCGAGACGGTTGATTTTCTCGTTCTTGATAAGCCCGCCGATTTGCTCAGTGTGCCTGGTAAGACGCAGCAAGACTGCTTGGAAGCGCGGGTTCAAGCACACTATCCCGACGCATTGACCGTGCATCGGCTCGATATGGCCACATCAGGCATCTGCGTGATGGCCCGGGGCAAGACCAATCTTTCGGATCTGCAACAGCAGTTTGAAAAACGGAAGACCACCAAAGTTTACGAGGCTGTGGTCGCGGGCCATGTTATCGGCGATACCGGAACGGTTGATGCGCCGATTGTCTGTGACTGGCCCAATCGACCCCTCCAAATGATTGATTATGAACGGGGACGCCAGGCAATCACCCATTGGCGCGTTATCGATCGGTATCACGACCAAACACGGATGGAGTTAAAGCCCATCACGGGCCGGTCCCATCAGCTTAGGGTTCATATGAGAAGCATCGGGCATGCGGTTCTCGGCGATCATTGGTATGCAAACGAACAGGTGAGGGTGGCCAGCCCAAGATTGCTTCTCCATGCAAGAGCGCTGGGTTTTACATCGCCAACAACCGGAGAGGACGTGCACTTCTCATCGCCTTGCCCCTTCTAGCGATAACGGAGGTTTGGTCAAACGGGACCGTCAGTGTTCGGCAGCACCGAACAGCGTCTCTTCGCCCGTCTCTTTCCATACTGGATACTTCATCATACAGCGGATAAAAGCTCGACTTGTCATGTGTTGGTCTAACCAGCGATGGAGATCCGGCCAGTCCTGTTGATCAAACCATGCAGGGTCTGCGATCCGGAATTGTCGGATAAAGGGAAAGATAGCGATATCGGCAAAGACCGATGAGCCGTTTGACAAGCGACCCGTCTCTTTTAACCGATCGCTCAGCATCTCGATGAATCGGGCGCCGGAGGTTCGGTGGAGGAGGGGATCAGTGTCCGGGTAGCGATTGGGGTATTTGTAGCGATCAAGATCGCGCTTAAAAGGCCCGTCATTTTCTTCAATCAGCGCAGACTCATCATCGCTTGGCGGTGACAAATCCTTTGATCCCTCGCCAATGGCCCAAGCCATCGTGTCGAGGCTC
>JBCCBY010000083.1:0-10750 GCA_039033795.1 Pseudomonadota bacterium
ATACGCGCGCCAATCAGTGGCCGGATCGGACAAGACCTCATCAATGTCGGCAATTTGGTGAGTGCTGAGCAAACACTTTTGACAACGATTGTCTCCATCGATCCGATCTATTTCGAGTTCAACGGGACCGAGCAAGACTATCTGCGCTATATCGAGCTTGATCGCGATGGGAACAGAAAGAGCTCGCGGCTTGAACCCAACCCAGTCCGTGTCCGGATAGCCAGCCAGGATGATTACGCGATCGAAGGGGTGATGGACTTTGTCAACAACGAAATCGATGCCCGCTCGGGAACGATCCTCGGACGCGCTCGTTTCGCCAACCCCGAGGGATTTTTGACCCCGGGTTTGTTTGGCGAGCTGCGACTCTACGGACGTGACCCTTACGAGGCGATCCTTATTCCAGATGAAGCTGTGCAATTCGACCAATCAAGGCAGTTCGTGTGGATGATCAGCGAGGACGGGCAAGCGACCATGCGGGTTGTGGAACTTGGTCGTCTCCTTGACGATGGGCGGCGCATTGTCGAAGGCGGTCTGACTGCGGATGACCAAGTGATCGTCGGCGGACTGGCTATCTTGCGCCCAGGACTGCCGGTTCAGGCCTTGCCATCAGCTCCAGCGCCTGGTCAGGGCGGCCCTTCACGGCCCGCTCAGGAATAGGCGTGGACGATGCGCTTTTCTCACTTCTTCATTGACCGGCCGATCTTCTCCTCGGTGATTTCGATTGTCATCGTGATCGTTGGCGGCATTGCGTATTTCACTCTTCCCGTTGCGCAGTTTCCTGATGTTGCGCCGCCCACGGTGCAAATCACGGCAACCTATCCCGGCGCCTCTGCGGAGACGGTCGCTGACACCGTGGCGACACCCCTTGAGCAGGAAATCAACGGCGTTGACGGCATGATTTATATGCAGAGCCAGTCGATCGGTGGCTCGACGACGATCACGGTTTCCTTTGAACAGGGTACAGACGTCGATAACGCGCAAGTCTTGGTCCAGAACCGAGTCGCGCGAGCAGAACCACGTTTACCGGAAGAAGTACGCCGATTGGGCGTTGTGACACAAAAGACGTCGCCAGACTTTTTGATGGTGATCCATCTTTTGTCACCGGATCAAAGCTACGATCAGCTCTATGTCTCCAACTACGCAACGCTCCAGATCAAAGATGAATTGAGCCGTGTTGATGGTGTGGGGAACGTTCTTGTTTTTGGCGCGCGTGACTACGCGATGCGGGTGTGGATCGATCCGCGAAAGGCGGCGGAGCTCAACCTGACGGTTGGTGATATCGTTGCCGCCTTGCGGGCGCAAAATGTTCAAGTGGCATCCGGCACCTTGAACCAAGCACCAATCAGCGACGCCTCAGCCTTTGAGCTTGCGGTGCAGACACGCGGACGGCTGACGGCACCTGACGAGTTCGGCAACATCGTGATCCGATCCGACGGTGATGATCGTTTGATCCGTGTCCGAGACGTTGCGCGGGTTGAACTTGGCGCTCAGGATTATGCCACGAATGCTTATCTTGATAACAAAACGGCCGTCGCAATGGCGGTTTTCCAACGGCCTGGCTCGAACGCTCTCACCACCTCTGATTCAGTTTTAGAAATGATGGATAACCTGGCCTCCCGCTTTCCGCCGGGCCTTGAGTATCAAGTCATCTACAACCCCACCGAGTTTATCGCGCAATCGGTTCGTGAGGTTTATTCAACGCTGGTCCAAGCCATGTTGTTGGTGGTCTTGGTGGTGTTCGTGTTCCTGCAATCGGCTCGGGCTGCCCTCATTCCGGTTATCGCTATTCCAGTTTCCCTGGTGGGGACGTTCGCCATTATGACCGTGTTCGGATTTTCTCTGAACACGCTCTCACTCTTCGGCTTGGTGCTGGCGATCGGGATCGTGGTCGATGATGCCATTGTGGTGGTTGAGAATGTCGAGCGCAGGCTTTTGCAAGGGATGCCCCCCAGAGAGGCGACCCGCACGACGATGGAGGAAGTTGGCGGTGCGCTGATCGCCACATCGCTCGTCTTGTGTGCTGTGTTCGTTCCCACCGCATTCATTCCCGGTTTGTCTGGTGCGTTCTACCGTCAATTTGCCTTGACGATCGCTGCATCGACGGTCTTGTCGACCGTCGTGTCCCTGACCCTAAGCCCGGCGATGGCTGCACTTCTTCTCAGGGCGCCTGACCCTCATCGGCCGCTCAGTTGGTGGGAGAAGCCGTTGGTTGGCTTCTTTGCGGCCTTCAATAAGGCATTTGATCAGCTTTCAGAGGATTATGGCGATCGCGTTTGTTCCGTGGTCCGGCGTCTTGGCATCGCCTTTAGCTTCTATGCCATCATGCTTGTTGTCACCGTGGGCGTGTTTCGCGCTGTGCCAGGCGGTTTTGTTCCTGACCAGGATCAGGGTTATCTCATCGGCGTCGTCAACTTACCCCAGGGTGCTTCGCTTGAAAGAACCGATGCGGTGGTGAAAAGAGCGACAGAGATCGGGTTGGCCGTCGACGGCGTTGCGCATGCGGCAGAATTTGCGGGGTTCAACGGTGCGAACTTTACCAACGCATCGAATTCAGGGGCCATTTTTTTCACCCTCGACGACTTCGGTACACGCAGGTCAGCCTTTCAAATTCAAGAGGAATTACAAGGACGCCTGATGATGGGAATTGATGAGGGGCTAAGCCTTGTCATCGCACCTCCTCCTGTTCCTGGCATTGGCAATGGCTCTGGCTTTAAAATGATGGTCCAGGATCGCACCGGGGCGGGTTTACCGACGCTGCAAAATGCGGCTTACGGATTAATGGGTGCAGCGAACCAGGACCCTCAGCTGAACCAGGTCTTTACGTTTTTTGAGACCCGCACCCCCCAAGTCTATCTCGATATCAACCGTCAAAAGGCAGAGCTGATGGGTCTGTCCAGCAGTTCGGTCTTTGAGGCGCTTGAGGGCTATCTTGGGTCGTCGTTTATCAATGACTTCAATTATCTTGGCAGGACTTACCGCGTGACCGCCCAGGCGGATGCGCCTTTCCGGCGGGATCTTGACGACATTTCCTACTACTTTGCACGCAACGATCAAGGCGAGATGGTTCCCATAGAAACGGTTGCGGATGCACGAATGATGACCGGTGCGTCTCGTGTTTTGCGTTTCAATCTTTACCCGTCAGCCGCGGTGCAAGGAGAGCCCGTGCGCGGTGTTTCGTCCGGCGAGGCTATCGCCAAAATGGAGCAGCTCGCTGAGCAAACGCTACCGCCAGGATTCGATTACGCGTGGACAGAAGTGGCTTACCAACAAACATCAGCGGGGGGCACGGGTGGCCTTGTCTTCGCTCTCGCCGTCATCTTTGTGCTGTTGTTCCTTGCAGCCCAGTACGAAAGTGTGACGCTTCCGTTTGCGGTGGTTCTGATCGTGCCACTTGGTATTCTTTCGGCGATGACCGGTGTCTTGATCACGGGTCAGGCGAACACGATCCTGACACAGATTGGTCTTGTTGTTCTCATTGGCCTTGCGACGAAGAACGCGATCCTGATCGTCGAATTTGCCAAACAACGCCGCGAAGAGGGAGAAACGCGCTTCAACGCGGCGACCGAAGCGGCAAAGACGCGCCTTCGACCGGTGCTCATGACAGCGTTCTCTTTCATTCTCGGTGTGCTGCCCCTTGTCTTTGCGTCGGGTGCAGGTTCGGAGATGCGGAATGTTTTGGGTGTTGCGGTCTTCGCCGGGATGCTTGGCGTCACGATTTTTGGTTTGTTGCTGACGCCGGTTTTTTATGTGGCGGCAGATTGGGTCGATGAGAATATTATCGGCACCAAGCGCAATGCCAGCGCGGAGGCGCCAGCCGAATGAAAAGCTACCTTTCTTTGGTTCTGGCGATCCTTGTTTTAAGCAGTTGCTCAGTGATCGGCCCCAGTTACACAGCACCCGAACCCCAAGCGTTGCCCCGTTTCGTCGAAGCGGCTGGCTATCAGGAAACGGAGCCGCAACCCCTGTGGTGGGAGGCCTTCAACGATCCAGTTTTGGACCTGGTGGTGGCGCGGGCGTTGGCGGAGAACAACAGGATCGGTGTTGCGGTCAGCAATGTGAATGTGGCGCGGGCGAGCTATGGTCTCGCTCGGCTCGAGCGCGTGCCGTTTGACACGATTTCGTCCAGCTACCTCCAGTCCCGCTCGTCTGGCGCTGCGATCGGTGCGGCTTTCGTGATACCTGGCCAAGAGGGAGGCGCCGACCCAGTAACGTTGCCGACGGAGGAAATTCTCAACGCCTCAATTGCTGCGAGCTGGGAAGTCGATCTTTTTGGTCGCGTCACGCGGTCGATCCGAGCAGCTGAAGCCGACCTTGAACAGTCGTCGGCAACCCTGATCGATCTTCGCTCCGTGGTCGCAGCGGAGACGGTGGATGCCTATGTCACCTATCGTGGTCTGACGATCCAAACGATCGTGGCGCGCGACAATATTCTCAATCAACAAGAGACCGTCCGTCTTGTGACGGTTCGCCGAGACGCAGGCCGAGGATCTGATTTGGATGTCGAGCGCGCTAAGGAGCAATTGGCATCGACGATTGCTGTGCTTCCTCCGTTGGAAAGCCAAGCCAAAGCATCGCTTTATCGCCTTGCGACGCTCACGGGCCAGCGCCCTGAAGAGATCAAGATTTTGGCTGTGACCGCGGGGACACCGCCGACGATTGAGGGAGAGCTACCGATCGGTGACCCCGCAGTGATGCTTCGTCGGCGCCCGGATATTCGTGCGGCCGAACGCGGGTTGGCAGCGGCGACAGAGAGGATAGGCCTCCAGATGGCCTCTGCCTTTCCAACCGTCACGCTCACCGGTTCGGTCGGTGTCCAGACGCTCGGAATTGATGAGGCCTTTGCTAACGAGGCGCTGAACTTCAGCTTGGGCCCGTCGATTTCTTGGTCTCTCACCAACCTTCTGCGTGCACGGCGGAACGTGCTGGCTGCCAACGCGAACGCTGCAGGTGCCTTTGACACTTATGAACAGACCGTGCTCTTGGCCCTGGAAGAAACCGAAGCGGCACTGGTGGGGCAACGCGCGGTCCGCGCTTCGTTGATGGCACGGGTGTCGGCCGAAGAGGCATCATCAAAAGCTGCAGAACTGGCCCGCTTTCGTTACGAGCGAGGCGCATCGGACTTTCTTGATGTGTTGGATGCGGAACGAAGAAATCTAGAGGCCCGCAATTCTCTCGCTGCGGCGCGGACGGACCTTGCGCGGTCGCAGGTTGCGGTCTTTCGCGCACTCCGCGCAGACGCTCCCATAACTGATCTCAAGCAGTCACGTGATCAGCTGTCCGCGCCTCAGCGGCAAGAAGGTGGCGGATGATCCGCGCAGAAATCTGAGGAAGATGCTTTGGAGGCAGATCATGCCCCATGCCTTCGATCAGCGCGAGTTCAGCACCAGGAATAGACCGCGCGACATCTTCGCCGGCCGCTTGGGGGACCAGTGGGTCTGCGGTACCATGAACAACCAGCGTCGGCGCGGTCACCGCTTCGCTATAGGCGCGAACGTCGCCGGTCTCGATGATCGCTGACGTCTGCCGCCGCCAACCTGAGGCGCTAAAGCCTCGCGTCACCGCATCGCGCAGCCAAGACCGCAGGTCTTCCTCCGTTTGGCCGCCATCCTTTGTCATGATGAACGTCCATACATCATAGAGATAATCGACGGCAGCATCGAGAGTCTTGGGAGATTCTCCGCGCCCAAAAAGAATACGAGCGGCCTCGCCTGACGGGAAAGGAAGCGCTCGATTGCTTGTGGTGGTCATGAGACATGTGAGGCTTTGAACACGGCTGGCCGCACCCCCCGCTAAGACTTGGCCGATGATGCCGCCCATCGAGAGGCCGATGATATGTGCCGCGCCCAATCCAAGTGTATCGAGTACCCGCGCCGCATCATCAGCCATGTCTTCGATTCGATAAGGAGCGCTGGTCGTCATACCGAACATCCGCATACCATATTGAACAAGAGGATGCGGGGCCCGCTTTCCATCGAGACGTCCTGAAAGGCCGACATCACGGTTATCGATCCTTAGGACCAGGTATCCGGCTGATTCCAGGTCTTGGATGAGCGCTGGCGGCCATTGCGTCAACTGCATGCCCAAACCATTGAGCAGTAAGACAGGCTTTCCGTCTGCTGGTCCGCTTAACTCGTAGGCGATCGGAACATCACCCGGAACGATGCCTGGCATGCGTTGTGGTCCTCTTCAAACATCGGGGCCGGTGGTCAATGACTTTAGGAGCCGTCTTGTCCAGATGAATAGGGGCAACGAAGCAACGTGTCGCCATAGGCGGTGCCAATATAGAGAGCTTCGTCATGATAGAGGCCCACAGTTGCACCGGACACAGATCCGCTCACGTCATAAAAGGCGTCGCGGCGTTCTCCGCTTTCGGGATCCACCTCCAGGATCAGTGATGGTGCGATCTCACTCTCTTTGTGTTCATGGGCCTGGAACGCAAAGACGTCGGAGATTCCGGCGACAAGCAAATGGCCGTCGGGTTTGACGGTGATGTTGTCAGGTGCTGTGGCCACGGGAATTCTCTTTTGCTTTTTGAGGCTGCCGTCCTCGCTCGATACGCCAAACTGCTGAATGCGTCGCCCCCGGATCTCATTGACCCAGAGCGTGGTTTGATCCTCTGATAGCGCGATACCGTTTGGGTAATTGAGGCCCTTTGCAACCAGCGAGGTCGAGCCTTGATCGTGAAAACCGACATCCGATAGAGCCAAGAGAAGGTTGGCTTCCAACATATTCCCTAGGCCGCGAAGATAGCGCCAGTCATTGGTGTAATAGAAGCGGTCGACGTCCATGACAGTGATATCGTTCGGTGAGCGGATGAGCTTATCACGGATCGACTTGCTGTGCGTCAGGGTACGATCATCGTTGACGTGGAACACTTCAATTGAGTGCCCCATATCCTCGTCACTCGTTCCGTAGAGTTCCCCATCATGGCTGACCACGTAAAGAAGATAGCCGTCGGGTCCTTCAAAAAGATCGATCCCATGCGGATGGAAGGTGCTTGGCGCGTCCCGTGAGACGAGAATCGGCTGGCCGTCATTGGCGAGCCAATAGATCCCATCAACAAACCCCTCGACCCGATCAGCCCGGTCGGTGGCGGAAATGAAGATGCCTTCACCGGGGATCGAGGCAAGGTCTTCGGCGCCGCCGAGGCGAAAGGATTGGTCGCACTGATCTGCCAACACGGGTTCATGATCGACGTAGATACCGGTGAAACGGGAATAGGTGACTACCAACTGCACAAGATAAAGTACTGAGATCGCCGCCACAGCGGTGAGGATGAGGCGCCCTTTGCCCATCATCGTTTTCTCCCCTTGTTCTTTGTTTTCGCTCTTTTTGTCATGGCCGTGTTCGAAAGTCACGCGCACCCGCCGCCTCGCGCATATTTTCGCTTAACCGGCCGCTATTTGTTTTGTTCTGACTGCAAGATCTGTATGGTTCAGTTTTTCGAACAAAGCAGAGGAAGGATAGGAACCGTGCCTGTTCTCGGTAACGGCGGCTTAGATCGCTTTCACACCACGCGGCGTTTGCCGCCCTACGTCTTCGCGCAAGTGGCTGAGATGGTTGCGGCGGAGCGAGCGGAAGGTCGTGATGTGATTGACCTATCAATGGGCAGTCCCGACCTTCCTGCACCGCGCGTGGTGATCGAAGCGCTTAAGGATCAGGTTGAACAACCTGATGCCTCACGTTATTCAGTAAGCGTCGGTGTTGAACCTCTGCGGCGGGCGTGTGCAGAGTATTATGGTAAGCGGTTTGGCGTGAAGCTGGATCCTGAACGGCATATTGTGTCAACCTTGGGGTCAAAGAACGCTTTTGCTAATTTGGCGACAGCGATCACGGCGCCGGGCGACGTTATTCTTGTTCCGAACCCATCCTATCCAATACACAGCTTTGGCTTTATCCTTGCCGGCGGTGTCGTGCGGCCCTTGCCAATGATGCCTGGCGATGAGGTTTTTCGCCAGGCGGAGTGGGCCATTCGGTACAGCGTGCCCAAACCCATTGCGATGGTGATCAACTATCCTGCCAATCCGACGTCCGAGGTGGCGAGTCTGGCGTTCTATGAAGAGGTGATACGGTTTGCGCGGAAGCACGACCTCTTCATTCTTTCAGATTTGGCGTATGCTGAGATTTATTATGATGATCCGCCTCCGTCAATTTTGCAGGTTCCTGGGGCAATGGATCTTGCGGTGGAATTCACATCGGCATCGAAGAGCTTTAACATGGCGGGCTGGCGTGTTGGCTTTGTGGCTGGCCAAGAACGCCTGATTGCTGCGCTCACACGGGTAAAGGCTTACCTCGATTATGGAAGCTTCGCGCCTATTCAGCATGCCGCGGCCCTGGCACTTGAGCAATTTGAGGAGATTGCCCCGCAGGTGCGCGCATCTTACGCCTCAAGGCTCAGCGCGTTGTTAAGCGCGGCCAAAGATTCCGGTTGGAATCTTCCACGGCCAAAAGCCAGCATGTTCAGCTGGGCGAAACTTCCCCATGGCGAGACCGACAGCTTGGCCTTCTGCCAACGGATGGTCCGTGAGGCGGGCGTCGCCCTTAGTCCCGGCGTTGGGTTCGGTGAGGCCGGTGAAGGGCACGTGCGCGTGGCCTTGGTGGCTGACGAAGATAAATTGGCCGAAGCGGCCCGCCGTGTCGGCAAGGTTGTCAGCCGGGGATAATCCTGATGGCACCTTTAGCCTTTCCCGATACCGGTCTCCTTGTGGTCAAGGTCGGCTCGAGCCTCATCGCCGGAGGGCGGAATTTCAGTTTGCCTGGATTGGTCGATGATCTCTCTATACGGACAGACCCTGTGATTATCGTCTCATCGGGGGCTGTCGCCCTTGGTCGCGAGGCGACAGGTGAAGCAAGACGCGGTTCGGATCTTGTCTTGGCTGAGCGCCAAGCGTTGGCCGCTATTGGTCAGCCACTTTTGCAAAGGCAATGGCGTGAAGCCTTTGCCAGCAAAGGGCACAGCACAGCACAGATTCTTTTAACGCCCGATATCACCGATCATCGATCGCGCTATCTTAACGCACTATCTGCACTCCGTGCACTTATCAAACGTGGAGTGGTTCCGGTCATCAACGAAAACGATGCCGTGGCCACCGATGAACTTCGGTATGGCGATAATGATGGTCTGGCAGCACGTGTTGCTGGATTGGTCGATGCGGAAACGCTTCTGCTTTTGTCTGATATCGACGGCCTTTACGATAAAAACCCCAACGAACATAGCGATGCATCGCCAGTCCCGATGGTTAAATGGGGCGATATCGATAGGTATCGTGCCGTTGCTGGGCCGAGTGGTTCGTCAAGCGGTACAGGCGGTATGCAGAGTAAACTTGAAGCTGCAGCTATGGCCACGGAGTGGGGGGTGCGGACCGTGATAGCTAGCGGCCATCACACAAATCCATTAAGTGCGCTCAAAACAGGGGTTCGTTCAACAACGTTTGAACCCGGACCTCGTTTGGCATCGCGGAGGCGGTGGCTTGCAGGGGCGGTGGAGCGCCAAGGGGCGGTGGATATCGATCAAGGTGCTGTCGATGCGGTTTTTCGCGGCGCCAGTCTTTTGTCCGTTGGCGTGCAAAAGGTGTTGATACCGTTTCTCGCTGGTGATGTGGTGGAGGTCAGACATCGCGGCGATGCTATCGCCTATGGCCTGGCGCTCTGCGACGCTGCCGCGATGAACGAAAGCAAGATTCTTATTCACCGTGATAACATGGTGCTAAAATCGTCAGAGCGCTGATAGGATGGCTTCAGTGGCTTCTTCGGTCCCCGCTTGACCACCAAGGTCTTTGGTACGGAGGCCAGCCTCCAGCGTTTTGGAGACGGCAGCCTCGATCAACGTGGCTGCCTCATCCATGTCGGCTGAATGGCGAAGCAGCATCGCTCCTGATAAAATGGCGCCGATGGGATTGGCGATACCCAGCCCGGCGATGTCCGGTGCGCTGCCGTGGATCGGCTCATAAAGACCAGGCGAGCCTGGCTCACCCAATGACGCCGATGGCGCCAACCCAATGGAGCCAACGATCGCTGAAAGCTCATCAGACAGAACATCACCAAAAAGGTTTTCCGTCACCACCACGTCAAACGCCGTCGGCTTGGTGACCAGATGCATCGCCATCGCATCGACCAAAACGTGTTCGATCGCAATGTCTGGATAGTCGGTGGTCAAACCGTCGACGGTTTTTCTCCATAGCCGCGACGTCGCCAAAACATTCGCCTTGTCAACGGAGGCGAGACGACCCCGGCGTTTTTTGGCAGCTTCAAAGGCAACCCGTGCAACACGATCGACCTCTTTCCTTGAATAGGTCATCAGGTCGGTGGCGACCTCCTCGCCCTCTTGGCGTTCACCAAAGTAAACACCACCCGTTAGTTCACGGACGACCAAAATATCAGTTTCAAGAACGATCTCTTTACGGAGAGGAGATGCGTCTTCGAGACCAGGAAAGATCCGAGACGGACGAAGGTTCGCAAACAGGCCCATGGCTTTTCGAAGGCTTAAAAGACCGAGTTCCGGGCGCGGCGCACCATGATCACGAGCCGCCTTATCATAACTTGGACCGCCGACCGCGCCGAGGAGAACTGCATCGGTGCTTAAGCATGCCTCCTTCGTGGCTGCCGGGAGTGGATCGCCATGGGCATCGATGCCTGCGCCGCCAAAGGGATAGGGTTTGGCTTCTAGGTCAACACCACTATCCGCACACACACGACCAAGGACGCGAAGCGCCGCCGATGTCACCTCCGGCCCGATGCCATCGCCGGGAAG